>JACUUY010000121.1 GCA_014859085.1 Caldifarciminota bacterium | reverse complement strand
GAACCATATCCCAATCCTTTTGTCTCTGCAACAAAGATAGCCTATTTGTGCACCCGCCCGGCAGATTTGAGAATCGACATATTTGATGTCGATGGTAGATTGGTCAGAAATCTTCCTGATCCAAATATGGGGCAAGGCACTCAATCCGCTGTTTGGGATGGATGCGATGATGCGGGCAGAAGATTGGCTGCGGGGGTCTATTTTGTGCATCTAGAAACGCCGCAAGGGTGTTTTACCAAGAAGATTGTCAAGCTGAAATAGAGGACATTCCCACGTAAAGCTGTTATCCAGCATCAAGTATCGAGTATCCAGTATCAGTTTTTGGGCCGTCGGTTGACATGTGTTGCGCGATGCATATAATTCGGGGCAGATGAAGGAAATATTCCGTGACGATTTGACCAGGTGTTACAACCGGCGTTACCTCCATTACTGGATCGATAATGAGATCAAACGCGCCAGGAGGTTCGCAACAAAATTCGTCGTGATGCTGCTCGATATTGATGATTTCCGGAACATAAACAACCGATTCGGACATCTTGAGGGTGACCGTGTCCTGGTCAGATTTGCCGAATTCCTCCATGATAGTGTGAGGGAGGTCGACAGTATCGTTCGTTATGGCGGTGACGAATTTGTCGTGCTGATGCCCAACAGTGCTGGAGACGGAGCGTCAGAACTCGGCCGCCGAATAATCGGCACGCTCAGCAGTACAAAGCTACGGGATCATAAGATACAATGCAGCATAGGATTTGCGGTCTTCCCGGAGGATGGCGCAAAGGTGGAGAACCTCGTGGATCACGCGGACGGTCTTATGTATCAGGCAAAAAAGGAGGGTAAAAACCGGATCTGCGTAAGACGCGAGGCGATGAGGAGATTGCGGATCCCGTCGCCGGTAACGATAGGCCGCGATGACGAGATCGGCTGGTGTCTGACCCGCATCAAGGAGTACGATACGATTTTCATCGCTGGTGCAACCGGTATCGGCAAAACCCGCCTGGTGATGGAAGTGAAGGACCGTTTGAACACGCAGATCATCCTGAGGGGTAATGCGTATGAAGCGCTTTCTTCGGTATCGTTCCATCCTTTCAAGAACATGTTCACCGAGCTGACAAATAAGGATTTCTCGTTTGTCCAGCAGACTCTCAGGAGCATGCCCGAGGTCTATCAGTCCGAGCTTATGAAGCTGCTGCCCTCGGCGGGCGTGCTGCGCGCAGCGCAAACCGAGGAACTGGACAAGTACCGTTTGTATCATGCGGCCAGCGAATTCTTACATCGGCTGTCTGAAACAGTCTATCCGGCGACGACCATTCTTTTCATCGATGACCTGCACTGGGCTGACTGGCCGAGTTTTGAGCTGCTGGATTTTCTAATGCGCAGCGCCATGCATAATCTGAAGGTCTTCGGGACCTACCGGATCGAAGAGAAGAGGAATTCGCCGATCGCCGAATATCATGGCCGGTGGGCAAGGGAACGGCTCTACGCTGAGATCACGCTATCTCCTTTGACTGACCTGCAGGCCAGTCAACTTATGGAGTCGATCATGGGCCCGGTTCCGGCCACGATCAGCCGTATCGTATACCGGGAAAGCGGAGGCAATCCTTTCTTCATCGAAGAGATACTGGCTGGTTATCAGCGTACGAAGAAACTATACTGGGACGGCAACGAATGGGTTCTCGCGAAGGGCAACGCATATTCGGTCCCGGCCAGCATCGAGGAGACGATAAAGAGGACGCTCGCATTGCTCGATCCAGAAACCCGGTTTATCCTTGAGCTCGCGGCCGTGTTCGGCCAGGAATTCACTCCCGAAATCCTTGCCCTCGCCAGCAAGCGGAATGTTGGACAGGTGTTGGAGATCCTGGATGATCTCTGTGCGGTGCGTTGTCTCAAGCTGAGGTCCTCCGATACTTACTATTTCTCAGAAGACATTGTCCGTGAGGTTGTGTACAAGAATATCGCACGGGCAAAGTCGGTCGCCTTCCATAACGCGGTCGCAGAGGCGATCGAGACTTTGTATCACGATGTCATTTATGACCACCATGAAGAGTTGGCGCATCACTTTGCGCTTGCACGCAACGCCCAGAAAACGCTGCAATACGCGAAGAAAGCCGCGGTTAAGGCAAGAGATCATTATGCCCATGGCCTGGCCATTAAATTCTACGAAAGCGCTCTGAATTATGAGGACAGCATCGATCAGATATTCGGGATAAATTACTCACTTGCCGAGATTCACATGACGATCGGCAACTACAGAAAAGCCCTGGCGCACTTACAGGCGTGTCTCAAGGTAGACCCGCACGCGTATCGCGTATATGAAAGAATCGGCAGCGTCTACGAGAACATGGGTCAATACAAAAGGAGCCTGCGTTACTATGAGAGGGGAATGCGGATGATTCAGGGCACGGTTGGGATCTACTTGTTCAAGACAGCGATTGCGTGGCTCTATACGAGAATGGGGCAGTATATGCAGGCCAGGAAAGAGTGCGCTGACATGTTGAGGAAGAAGGAGGTCTTGAGCCGGCAATCTCTGGGTGACGTTTATGTCATCCTGGGCGTCGTAATGATGCGGTTGGGAAAATTCAACGAGGCGGAGCACTACTTCAGAAAGGGTCTGAAGATAAGGCGGTCGATCGGCGATAAGAAGAACATTGCCGCTTGCTATGTCGATCTGGGGCTGAACTACCAGGGGAAATTCAATATCACAATGGGAGAGAAATTCTTCAACAAAGCACTCGGCATATATCAAGAGGTTGGTTATCAGGAAGGCATTCTCATAACCCTCAACAATCTGGGGGTAATGTATGCGAACTATGATCTGTCAAAAGCCGAGGCCTATTGTCTTGAGGCACTCGCCAAGGCGAAACTGATCGGAGCGAAACGGACGATCGTGCTCCTTTATAACAACCTGGGGATGATCGGCCACAACCGGCTGATGAGCGAGCAGTCCCTGGAATATTTCCGGCATTCACTCAGGCTCGCCCGGGAGATCAATTTTTACGAAGGCATTATTTTCGCGAGTATAAGCCTGAGCGAGCTGTTCCGCGAGCAGGGAAAGGTCAGCACGGGTAAGTCTCACCTTGAAACTGCCTGGCGCGTCGCTTCGGCCGTCAACGTGAAGTTCTTGAATGTCGATTGCATGATGGAACAAATTGAATACTATCTCCGGGCAAAGCAATACAAGCGAGCGGGCGGCTTCGTGCAGCGGATGACCAGGCAACTGAGGATGGAGAGCAACGTTCTGTATAGAATATTTAATCTTGTGTACCGTGCACGGCTCCTCGTCGCGGCGCATGATTACACGAAAGCGCAGGCCCTTTTCAGCCAAGCGTGGAGCTATGTTAAGAACCTGCCGGCCAACAATCTGGCGGGCGAGATCTCTTACCAGAGAGGCCTCGCTTACGCGAAAGCGTGCCGCCTCAAGGAATCTTCAGAAATGTTCCTTGAGGCGGACAGGATATTCAGGACAGTCGGTAACCTGCGTTTTCTGGGCAAGATCGCCCAGGCGATCGCAGGTCAGAAGACTACCAACTCAGAACCTTAAACTCAATACGGCGGTTCATATCCCGGCCCGAACGCGTCCGGTTGTCAGCGATCGGTTGGGTTTCGCCGTAGCCGACCGCGGCGAGACGCGTGGGATCGATGTTATGGTACCGGATGAAATAGTCGCGGACCGCGATCGCTCGCTCATTTGACAACATCATATTGTAGGAATCAGAACCGATACTGTCGGTGTGTCCGCCTATCTCGACCCTCATCGTGGGTTTTGCCTTGAGCACGCGTGCCGCATCATCAAGAACCGGATAAGAGACCGGTTTGATGACGGCTGAGTTGAAGTCGAAGGTAATGCCTTTGAGTACGATCCTCTCACCGACCCGGGGGATCGGTTTGAGAACGAAGTTCTGAATTTTCGTTTCGTTTTGTGCTAAGATGACCGGAGCGCTTTCGGTGATGTAATCAGCCGCTTCCACGATAACGGAATAAGTGCCGGGGGGGATCGCAACCTGGTAGATACCGGTCGCCGCATCGGTGGTCACCCTGGGCAGGGCGGTGTTGACAAACGTGATCTGCGCGAGCAGTGCCCGTCCCGTTTCATATTCCGAGACCTTGCCCGTGAGGATGCCGCCGCGGTGCAGGGCAATGTCAACGATCTTCGTTTCATTCTCGGCCAAGTTGAGCACCTTTTCCACGAGTTGATAATTGGCGGCCTCGACCCGTAACCTGAACGTTCCGGGCAGCAGATCGGCGCTGTAGAAACCCGCGGTATCAGAAGTGACGTTGGCGAATTCGGTCTGGGGAAAAGTGATCGTTGTCATGACCGGCGCATTGGTTTCCGCATCGTATATCCGGCCGGCGATTTTCGCGACGGGTTTTCTCTGCAGTTGAAAGTCGAGCGTGATCTTGTCACCGTCTTTGAGCACGACACTTTGTTCACGCCAGCGGTAGTCCGGGGCATCGGCACGGATACGGTAGCTGCCCGGTGCCAGTGATATTTCGTAACTGCCGTTTGCCGGGGTCTGCAGCGCACCCTGTTCAGTATCCGGGAAACTCAAGGTCGCGGCCAATGGTGCTCCGGTTTTCGCGTCGCTCACGTTACCGGAAACGCGCGCGACCGGGACCGCTGGCTTCACGGCGAGGTCATAACCGCCGGATAGGTTGAAGAATGCTTTCCAGTATGACGTGCCGACCAGACCGAACTCGCACCCGACATCGAAGGACAGATTGCGTGAACCGAACCTGAGGCCCGGTGTGATCCAGAGCGATTCCGAGTCAAAACCCGTGGCTGCATGTCCGTATGCCTCGAATAGGACCTTCAAACCTTCCGCGGGGAGCAGTTCGATGCCGATACCATGGGGAATGTAATCCGTCCGCCGCAACCGCACAAAATCACTGTCCGCCACATAGTCAGGTTGCTGGTCTTCACCGGTTATTACATACCCGAGATTGAGGTGGGCGGCAAATGGTCCAGTCCGGAAATCGAAGAGCGCGGTAAATCCGAAATCCGGGTCATGCGGAATATAAGGGGGGAAAGAATACTCGGCGTAGAGGATGCGGTCCTTGTCCTGGGCATTGCCGAAAAAATCAGTTGCAAACGCCGGCCCGAAATCAACGCGCGAGTCAATGCCGAACGCGTAGAGGGACGGGGTCATTGCATCAACGATCAGCGGATAGCCCAATTTGAGGCCGATTTCGTACTGGCTGATGCCAAAGACCGGATGCGGGTCGCCGCGGGTAACAGGATAGTCATTCGCCTCGTAATATTTGACGAGCGGGGCTGCATGAAAGCGCATTTCGATATAGTCATTTATCGCATAGGACATGCCGATCACTGCTTCCAAGAAATGCTTGCGGTCGTTAATGGAATCGCCCAGTAACTCAACGCGCGCAGTCTCAAACCGTTCCAGCGCGGCAAAATGGAATGACAGCATGCCCATTTCATGGGGCTGGGCATACTGCAGTTTGAACATGCCGCGGCTGCCATGAATCGATATCTCCTGGGCCGAGACGGTAACTGAGACGAGGGCAGCAAAGATGAGAATTTTCCTCATATTGTCTCCTTTGTGGCGTGAGTAGTGGCCCCAACGGGACTCGAACCCGTGTCTCCACCTTGAAAGAGTGATGTCCTAACCACTAGACGATGGGGCCTTGTGGGCAAAAATATAAAGATCCCGGAACGACTTATTGTCGACGACTGCCTGGTTTATCAAGAAATAATTCTCGATATTCCTGTTCGTTACGGTTATTCGATTGCAAAGATCCTCGACCATGGCCAGGAGAAACTTCGCGGCGATCTTGGGGTTTTCATTCACGATTTCGATGAAATCCTGTTTGTGCAAGACATGGAGGCGCGCATCGGTTTTGGCTTTCACGGTGAACGAGCGCGGCTGGCCGGTCAAGAACGACATTTCGCCGAAGAAGAGCGGCTCCTGGAGCCCGGTCAACAGTAAGACTACGTCACCCCGCACCAGGTAAAGCTCGACCCGCCCGGTTTCAATGATGAACATTTCATCGCCCATGCTTTCTTCTTTTATGATCACCGCACCTTCGGGAACATCCATGGGCTGCCATTTAGGCAGCATCCAGCTTACCTCCTGCGATGTCATGTGCTTGAACAGGCTCACTTTCTCGAGATCTTTCACACCATGATTTTACGCAATATTGAGCGATTGTCAAGAACTGGCCGTCAAGGCA
>JACUUY010000120.1 GCA_014859085.1 Caldifarciminota bacterium | reverse complement strand
TGAATGCAGAAACAGATTGGCTCAGACCCTGTCCAATCAGGGACCATTATGCCTCTGCTCTGGAAGTAGTTAATAGATACCAGGCAAAACTGATTGATGGCAATGACCCGGTTATGAATTCTAAGGAATATGTCAATGAAATGAGGGAATTTAATAAGGATTTAGAGGCGAAAGTTGGGACTTTCTGGCGTGAGGAATATATTAAGAATGGTTAACTCTCTTGCAACTGGTTTTAAGACAGAACTTGAGATATTGAAAAAAGATGGTGCTGTAATTGGAATCTCAGGAGGCATTGATTCCGCAGTTGTTTTGAAATTGCTTGAGCAGTGTCTACCCAAAGACAAAATTCTTCCAGTAATTATTCCTGAACGAGACAGTAACCCTAAGTGTATGCGTATGGCAAAAAAGTTATGTCTAGACTACGATTCCAAGATAATTTCAATTACACCAATTTTGGAGAAGTTAGGCATTTATCGCGATTTCAAAAACTACTTTTTTATTCCTCGTGGAATAAAGGAAAAATATAGTCAGAGGAAATTTAGACAATCTGGTAAAGACATTTATCTACGCATCCTGGATAATGAATTGGATCCTGATTTGCTCAAGGCTTTGGGTTATATTAGGATTAAAAACCGTGTTCGAATGGCAATTATCTATCATCAAGCAGAAATCAGAAACTATGCAGTTGTTGGCACAATAAACAAAACAGAATACCTCTTAGGATTTTTTGTCCCTTTTGGTGATGGTGTTGCCGACCTCATGCCCCTTTTGAATTTCTATAAAACTGATGTATATAAAATTGCACGAGAGCTGGAAGTTCCAGAAGAAATCATTAACCAGGCACCATCACCGGATCTGATCCCGGGTTTGAGTGATGGACTTATTTTGGGAATGAGTTATCAAAAGATTGATAGAGTTCTTAAAGGAATTGAGCAGAGTGAAAATCTTGATACTGCAAGTGAAGAATATAAGTGTATCGAAGAAATATTTGAGCGTGCGAAAAGACTCCGTGCTTTGTTATTCACGGCATCCAGAAACGTTGCGAAAAAAAACAAAACAGGAGGCATTAGTTGAACAATCATCTAAGCGCAATTAATTATTCAGAATTAGAACTCATATTTTGCCTCAAGATTTTGAAACTGAATTCCTTGCATTATGGATATTGGAGACCAGGAGATGAGATAAATATAACTAACTTAAAAAAAGCACAAGAAAGATATGTTAGAAATTTGGTAAAATTCATCCCTCGCGGTATAAAGGATGTTTTGGATGTTGGTTGTGGGGTTGGCGACAATGCGGCTGCCCTTGCTAAAAAAGGATACCGGGTTATCGGACTCACGCCTGATAAACATCAATATAAGATACTAAAGAGTATAAACCGCGAGAATATATCCTTCGAATTGAAAAAATTCGAAAATTTTATAACGGTTGAGAAATTCGATTGTATCCTAATGAGTGAGTCATCAAATTATTTTGATATGGATATCGGATTAAAAAAATCAAAGGATTTATTGAAAGAAAATGGATATTTATTGGTTGCGAATATGTTCAGGATGACAGAAAGTAAGGAATTTAGTGGAACCCATGTCGAGTCCGAATGGGCAAAATGTGCAGAAAAATATGGTTTCAAGGTTATTCAAAGAGAGGATATTACTCAGAATGTTCTACCAACCTTGGTCTTCGGAGAAAAGATATATCAAGAATATCTTGTTCCCATCGAGGAGATAATCGACGGTTATTTCAAGAAATCGAGTCTAATAAGAGCAAAAATAATAGAATTCATTTTTGCAAAAGATGTCAAACGACTATTCTCTGTGAGGGATTATCTATTTGAGCGATTAAACAGCAGATTGTTTAATGAGAAAGCAAAATATCTGATTTATCTCTTGCAATTGCCGCAACAGGTTGACGGAAGTTTAGGTTGAGTTATAATCAAAATAAAAGAATGGAGGTAAAAATGACCGGAAGAATAAAAAATGGACTTTTAGCGGGATTAGGAATTGTCTCGTTAGGCAGAAAGAAATTCCTGAAGATATATAGGGAATTAATAAAAGAAGGCGAGACAGCAAAGGATGAAAGTGAATTATTAAAAAGTCATTGGAATAAGTTGGATGATGCCTCAGAGAAGGTAGAAGGTTTAGCAATAAGGATAATAGAGAAGGCAAATCTTGCCACCAAAAGTCAAATTGATAGGTTGAATAAGAAAGTTGACAAACTATTAAAAGAGGCAAAATCACGCTAAAGATGTTAATATAAGCGGATAATATTTTTCAATAGGAAAAAATGTTTTCGACCTCGAATCCTATAAAACAATTTGGTCGTTATGTCAAGATCAGCCGGGTATTCTTGAAATATGGTTTTGGAGAGTATATCAAAACCTTCCACCCTGCTTTTTTACTCGCGCAACTTGGACTGGGTAAAAAAAGAATAACATTTCGCCCATTGGCTCAGAGATTAAAACTTGCCCTGGAAGAATTAGGTCCCACATTTATCAAAATTGGCCAGATTGCATCAACAAGGGGTGATCTTATACCCGAAGAGTTTACTAACGAGCTGGTAAAACTTCAAGATGAAGTAAAACCAGAACCATTTTCAGAAATAAAGAAGGTTATTGAATCAGAAATCGGGCTGATCGAGACTTTTTTTGATGAATTCGAAAAAGAACCTGTTGGTTCGGCATCTATTGCTCAGGTCTATCTTGCGAGATATAAAGGTAAACCAGTCATTGTTAAGGTAAGAAGACCAAAGATTGAGCAGATAATCGAAATTGACATTGATATTTTGAAGATGATTTCAAAGGTAGCGGAAAGGAATATTCCAGCAATAAAGGAAAGAGAACCTGAAAAGTTAATTGATACATTTGCGCGAACTATCCGACGGGAACTGGATTTCTTGAACGAGGCAAATGATGCTGAGAGATTTAGAGAGAATTTCCATGAAGATGAACGTATTTATATCCCCCAAATTTACCGAGATATTTCTACACGTAAGGTTCTGATTCAGGAACATATTGATGGTATTAAAATAAGCGACATAAAAACGATGCAAAAGAATGGAATTGACCCAAAAGTTGTTGCAGAAAATGGTGCTGATATATTCCTAAAACAGATATTTGTAAATGGTTTTTTTCATGCCGACCCACATCCAGGCAACATCTTTGTGAAAGAAGGTAATGTAATCGCCCTAATTGACTTTGGCATGGTGGGAAGGATTAACCATCGTCTAAAAGAACAAATATCCGACTTTCTTATTGGTGTTGTTGATCGTGATCCAGATACAATAGTCCGAGCCCTTAAAAAGATTGGTGCGGTGGAAAATGAAATTGAATCCGAGTCATTAAAAGAGGATATCCTTGATATCCTTGATAAACTTGAAGGAAGAACCCTTACCCAGATTTCCATATCCGATTTTGTACATGTTATACAGAGAACCATCCGCACTCATCATATCAGAATACCGCAAGATCTTCTTTACCTTGGAAAATCTCTGTCGCAAATTGAGTCAATCGGTAAAGAACTCGACCCCAATTTTGATACAGTCAGATATTTGAAAAAGTTTGTAGTAAGAAATCACATAGATGTATTATCAATAAAAGAGGCGATTGTAAGAGGAAAATGGTGGCTAAAGGATATGTTGGAAATTTTGTGGGATTTACCCGAGAATTTGAATAGATTATTCGATTTCAATCAACAAGTTAAGCGGAACAATAAACCAGAAAAGAAGATTGATAAACGTATTAGTTGGTTTCTAAGTGGTTTTGGCATAATGACGCTTTCCATATTTGTTTTTCTGGTTACAAACCTGCCCATTTTGAAAATTTTTTCTATTTTGGGGCTTGTGTTTTCATTCATAATTTTTGTTATACAAATTGTGATTTCAGTAATGAAGTGATGATTATTTTATGTTAGATAAAAAGTGCCTTCAACTGAACAGCAATTTGGTTTAGGGGGCATTATGATGCAAATATTAGTTTTTGTGTTATCTGCAAATCCCTTTTATGAAGCAAATTTTACTTCTTTACCAATACGTTCGATAAGCGTCTTCACAAATCCTGCTGGCTTAGGAATCAAGCGTGGTGCTGAGTCATACTTTACCTATCATCCTGGCAGATTGACGAATGCTTCTTCCTTGTGCAATTTCGGGCTTGGGATAGCGAAAATGGATAGTGTAACATACTACGAGGCAGGGTTAGGTCTAAGACTGCCCGGTGCATTCTCATTTGGTTATGCCTATCAATTTGACATCAAAGACTATGGCGTCTCCCGTCACATCTTTGGTCTTATTTGTCATCCAAGTCCAAATCTCTCCTTAGGTTATAAAACAACAGTCGGTGATAGATACCACATGTTTGGCGGCATCAGCATTAGACCTTTCAGAGAATATGTTACAATAAGTTGTGATATTGAATATGAGGGCGTTGATAGCATTCTCCATTGCTATTATGGTACAATGATCCAGCCTTTAGATGGTGTGCAACTCAACTGCCATGCGGACAAAGAATTTAATTGGAATGCCGGAATCGAACTAATCTTTGGCAAAATCAAACTTGCCGGTGCGTACTCAAACGTGGACAAAAAGTTTAGTGGCGGCATTATAATCTCAGCACAGAGCTACAAAAATTTGAATTATGCGTATCGACAGTAAAAATAGAAATAATGCAAACAAAGAACCCGACTGGTATGGAAGCGGTTCTGAATTGCTCAATACAATAAGGCGTGTTAAAGATAAGACGGTTCGTCGTGGCTTTCTCGAAATAGAGATTCCCTTTGAATTCAGCGATGTTTTCAGATGTCCTCTTGTTATTGAAATCGAAAATTCGGGCACAGTAATTGAATCAGCTGCTATTGCTTTTAAAATTCATGCTGAGCTGATCGTGTCAGCTCAGGCGTGGACTAATAGTCCGCAACGTGTTACAGAGGATTCGTGGGTCAGAATAGCTGAAATCTCAAGCCCGATCTATCCCCTTACCTCCAGCCCTAGGCCATTCAATTTGCATAACCGCCTTATTTCAGCGAGGGCTTCATGGCAAGCATGCTGCATTAGATACATTGGAATTACGATTTTCTTTGCTCCCGCGTTGATCATGCGTCTAACATAATCAATCAGCATTGCATCGTTGCTGTTCATATCAGAAGTCAAGTGACTTTGCTTAAAAAGGTTGCTGTTGAAATGGAGTCCAGGACGAAAAGTATTCGATACACGAAGATTAAAAAAACTGCTTAGTATGTTCAATTCTAGGGCAATCTACTGATATCGGCAAAAGTGTCTTGACAAAGTACGATATATGTATATACTTTTAGTATGCAACCATCGATCAAGAGTCGAGATTTTAAGGCTATGGAGGAACGGCGTTTTAAGTCCATTGATTTATTGCGCAGGGGTTTAAGCCAGGCTGAGGTTGCCCGTCAGCTTAAAGTCAGTCGTCAGGCGGTGAATATCTGGGATCAGAAATACCGAACCCGGAAGCGCCGTGCCTTACGATCGACGACGGCGACCGGGCGCCCGGCAAAAATTGCTTTTTCGACCATTAAGCAGCGGCTGCCCAAGATCTTAGCCCGCGGTGCGGTCGTGCGCGGTTTTGTCGTAAGTCTCTGGACGACCGCCAATATCGCGGCGGTGATCAAGCAGGAGTTTGGGGTGAGATATCATCGTGATCATGTGCGTAAACTGCTGCACCGGCTGGGCTTCAGCTGGCAGAAGCCGCGCCGCCAGGCGGCGGAACGCGATGAGCGAGTAATTCAAAAATGGCTCCGGCAGGAGTGGCCGCGGATTAAAAAAAGCCGTTCGGGATAACGCAGTATTAGCCTTTATTGACGAGCGTGGTTTTTCGTTGGTGCCGTTGGTGGGCAAAACCTGGGCCCGGCGCGGCATGACGCCAGTGCTTACCCATCGGGGCAGTTGGCCGAAACTATCGGCCATTTCAGCGGTGACCTCTAATCCCCATGTCTACCTCAAGCTATTCCCCCGCCAGACGATTCGGGCGGATCAAGTTGTTATTTTCCTCAAGCATCTGCTCCGCCATATCCCCGGCCGCGTGTCAATTCTGTGGGATCGGATTGCGACCCATCGAGCCGAAAAGGTTTTGAATTTCATCCGGAATCATCGGGCGCGGTTGACGGTATCCTATTTCCCGCCCTATACACCGGAACTGAATCCCGATGAAGGATTATGGGATCACCTCAAATGGCATCAGCTAA
>JACUUY010000013.1 GCA_014859085.1 Caldifarciminota bacterium | reverse complement strand
CTCGGGAATGATGCGGATAACCTCTATATCTGCCTTACGGCCCGCAGCCTCAATCCGAAATTGCGCATCATCTCGCGGGTCCTGGACAGCGGTTCGACCGATAAACTCAAAAAGGCCGGCGCCGATTACGTCTTCTCGCCGGAGAAGATAGGCGGCATGCACCTCGCCTCGGCGGCTCTGAGACCCACGGTCATGTCGTTCCTCGATGCGATAATCCGCGGCGAACACATCAATCTGGTGCTCGACGAGGTAACGGTCCGGGCAAAGAGCGCGGTCGCCGGCAAAACGCTCCGTGATTCAGGGATATCGAGGAACATCGGGATCGTCATTCCGGCGATCAAATCGGCCGAACTGAACAAGTTGAGCTTTAACCCGAATCCCGACACCGTGATCAACCCGGGCGACACCCTGATCAGCTTCGGCACACCCGACCAATTGAATCAGCTCAGAAGAATGTGTGCCTGAGCGCGCCGTTCGCGGATCTTGTCACGCAGGGGCGTAGGAAACAGACACAACTTCCGGGCGCCGCACTTGACTTTGGAGCGGCACATGAGTAGAATAGAACGTGGTTGGCATCGGCTACGATATCCATCAACTCGTGCCAAACCGGAAACTATTTCTGGGCGGGATCAGCATTGAATTCCCCAGGGGATTGACCGGCCATTCAGATGGCGATGTACTGATACACGCGATCTGCGACGCGATGCTGGGCGCCGCCAACCTGGGCGACATCGGCAAGTACTTCCCGGATAATGATAAGAAATATGAAGGGATCTCAAGCATCAAACTGCTCAAGTCAGTGGGCAAGTTCCTGGAGAATGCCGGCTATATCGTGGGATACATCGATACGGTCGTCATTGCCGAGGCGCCCAAAATACTGCCCTATGTCAAGGAAATGAAGACCGCGATCGCGAACACGATCGGCATTTCAGAGAGCGTTATCTCGATCAAGGGCAAGACCAATGAAGGCCTGGGCGACATTGGCGCGGGAAAAGCAATCGCCGCCTGGGCGATCTGCGAGATCGGCAGGATCTATGCTACCCCTGAAAGATAATCTGAAATCGCACACCCGACCCTTCGTGGTTTACGCCATTGTTTCCGCGAACGTTCTTGTCTACCTGTATGAGATCTCGCTGGGCGCGGCGCTCAACGACTTTGTCCGGCAGTTCGGGGTCACGCCCTATGCGTTATTCAATCCGACCGGCATCGAAAGTTACCTCACCTTCATTACCTCCATGTTCATCCATGCCGAAAGCCCCATGCACATCATTGGCAACATGCTCTTCCTCTGGATCTTCGCGGACAATATTGAAGATCGGTTGGGACACGTCAAGTTCGTGCTCTTTTACTTTTTTTGCGGGATCGCCGCCGGCCTGCTGCAGAGCGCCATCGACCCCGGTTCGAAGATACCGATGATCGGCGCGAGCGGCGCCGTGTCCGGGGTTCTGGGCGCCTACATTCTGTTATTTCCCAAGGCCAGGGTCCTGGCCCTCATCCCCCTGGGTTTCTTTTTGAGAGTTTCATACCTGCCATCGTTCGTCTTTCTCGGCATATGGTTCCTTTACCAGTTCCTGTTCGGCGTATCCTCGCTGGGTGCACAAGGCGGGGTCGCCTATTTCGCACACATCGGCGGATTCATCGCCGGGCTGCTCCTGGCACTGCCGTTCAGGAAGAAGAAAAAAGCGGTAGATTACGATATTTACTGAGAGATAGCAGCACTCGAGGACAAGAACAAGAAAAGGAGGATTGATGCTGACTGTTCTGTTTCTATTGGGAGTTATGTATGATCACCGGGCACCGCTCGAGACCAAGGTCGATCCGCGATGCTACCAGGAGAACATTGTCCGGGCCTGGGTGCATTTCACCGACAAGAATGTAACGGTCCAAGGCTACAATGCCGCGGTCGAGGCCGCCCGGCGGCAGCTGACCGATGAAGCGATCAGAAGGAGGTTGCTGCGCCAGGGTGTGACCGATTACGCGGATATCCCGGTCCATGAGGATTACGTCCGGGAAGTCGAAGCCAACGGCGGACTGCTCATTACCCGGTCAAAATGGCTCAACGCGGCGAGTTTTATCATTGCCCGGGATGATCTCGACCGGATCGCGCAGCTCGATTTCGTCCACAAGATCACGAAGGTCGCTCCGTTCCGGGCACCCGAGGAGCAGGAAGTTGAAGTCACGCTCCAGGATACGACATTATACGGACTGACCTATCGCCAGCTGCAAATGTTCGGCATCGAGCGGGTGCATGACATGGGCATATTCGGCTCCAATGTCAAAGTTGGTTTTCTCGATACCGGTCTAAGGCGCAAGCCACTTGCCTTGAGCAATGTGACCGTCATCGCCGAGCACGACTTCCTCGGCGGCGACCAGATTTTCTGCGACAACAGCGTGGTGACCGAAAAGTACGGAGCGTACAGCGACGTGGTCTTCCACAATACGAGCACCCGCTGGAACCTGTTCCTCGCCGGGGACACGATCCAGTATAACTATCCAGTGCGCGACCTGCTGTACACGTATTCGGTGGACAACGGCGCGACCTGGCAGCCACTGACCAAGATAACGAATTACTTCAACAACTGGGTCTATGAAGTGGATGCGTGCGGCCGTGATACCATGTTTGTATTCTACCGCGACCGCTACGGTCTCAAGTATGTTATCTATGCCGACACGATAGTTGTCCAGCCCATGTCCCTTGCCAGTTCAGGCCGGCGCCAGCCATCCGCGGTCCAGAGCAATGATACGGTCTACGTCGCCTACCACGCCAAGGACAGCGACAGCGACACGACCCGGCTCCTGCTCAACCGCGGCACGCTCGCCGGCTTTGGCCAGGATGCCGTGATCGTCTCGTCAGCATCATCGATCCGGGCGCCGGAGATGGTCGCATCCGGCACGCAACTCGGCATCTTCTTCCACACCTTCCCGGATGATTCGCTCTATTTTGTCAGGTCCATCCTGCCGCCGGCGGATTTCACCAGGACGTTCAGCGCGGCCGGCAAGGATGCGAAGGCGGTCGCCTCGGGCGACACGATCTTTCTCGCCTGGATAGAGACCTCAAACGTGCCGCTGCAGAGGGTCGCGTTCGCCCGATCCATTGATTTCGGCACGACCTTCACGAACGCGGTCTATCTCTCGGATGAGATCAACTCGATCGGCGGGATATCGCTGGCAAGATCGGCCAATTCGGTCACGGTGGCCTGGGAAGCATCCGGCCGGGTCTACTGGCGCACTTCGTATGACCATGGCACCAGCTTTTCCGGCGCCGATACGATCGCGCGGCAATTCGCCTACCTGCCGGCAATGGCGCCGACTGCCACCGGCATCGCCAAGTTCTATTGCGTGCGCGGCGATTCGAGTACGGACGGATACGCGCCTACCAGCCCGGCCCACTTCCACCCGAGGCACGGCACCCAGATGCTCGGCCTGGTCGGCGGGTATTTCAGCGGTCGCTATATCGGCGTTGCGCCCGGCGCGCAATTCATCGTCGCCAAGACCGAGAACCCGGATACGCTCTACGAATTCCCGGTCGAGGAAGACACGTATGTCGCCGGCCTCGAATGGTGCGAGGCCGTGGGCGCGGACATCGTATCGAGTTCCCTGGGTTATTCCAACTGGTACTCCTGGCCCAGGGATTTCGACGGCAAGACCTCCCCGGCTTCGATCGCGGCGTACGAGGCGACCAGGCGCGGACTCCTCGTTGTTACGGCCGCCGGCAACGTATCCGTACCGAGGATCGAGATACCGGGCGATGCCATGGGCGTAATAACGGTCGGCGGCATCGATTCGCTGTACAGCCGCTGGGAGTTCTCGGGTTACGGACCGACCTTTGACGGCCGCATGAAACCGGAGATCATGTGCCTCTCGGCCGCGCCGATCGTGGTCAACCCCGACTCGGCCGATTCCTACCTCTACTCCTTCGGCACTTCGGGCGCCACGGCAATGATCACCGGCATATGCGCCCTACTGCTCGAAGCCCATCCGAACTGGACCGTCGATTCGGTCAAACAGGCGCTTTTCAGCACGGCGAGTTTCAGCGACGATCCGACCGACAGTATGGGATATGGCTGGCCCGATGCCTATGCCGCAGTCAACTACTCGCCGGTGTCGATCCCGATCACGGACCGCACCTCGTGGCTGACACCCTATCCGAACCCGTTCCTGTTGAACCAGCACGGGAATATCCACCTGCCTTTCAGACTGCATCGCGAGTCGCTGGTTGAATTCAGGATATACTCGATGAGCGGCAGGTTGATCAGGAAAGTGGAATGGTTCGATATGCTCGTGCCCCGCGAATACACATTCGAATGGGACGGCACTGACGAGAACGGCAACGACGTGGCGAGCGGACTCTATTATTGCGTCTTGATCACACACGGTGCGGGTAATGATGTCGTGAAATTCGCAGTGGTTAAGTAACTATACTACTTTTCTCAGCCATTTCTTCCTGAGCACAAGGAGCGGCAGGTCGACCACCTTGCGTTCGGCCGCGAACACGCGCAGACATTTGTCCTCGACCGTCTTGCCGATCCGGGCAACGGGCAGGCCCTGGAACAGTCCGGCGAACTTATCGGCGTTATCTTCACGCACTTCGACCAGGAACCGAGTGTTCGATTCGGCAAAGAGTATCGTATCGAAGCGTCGCCGCTTGCCAACAAAAGGTACTGTGTCGAGATCGATCGCCACACCGATGTCACCGCTGAATGCCATCTCGGCAAGGGCCAGTCCCAGGCCGCCTTCGGAAAGATCGTGGCAGGCGCATACCAGACCCATGCTGATCGCACGGTGCATCTGTTCCATTGTCCTGGGTCCGTTCCCGAAATCGAGACCGGGGACCCGGCCGCCATGAATCCCCAGCATGCGGAAGTATTCAGATCCGCCTGATTCATCCCCGGTCCAGCCGACCAGATAGAGAGCAGAGCCAATTTCCTTGATATCCATAGTCACGCACTTCGTGACATCCTCGATGATCCCGATCGCCGAAATCAGGAGGGTCGGCGGGATCAAGAAAATGTTGCCGTCATGATCGAACCACTCATTGTACAGGCTGTCCTTGCCCGAAATAAAGGGCACGCCGTAGCACTTTGCCGCGTCATAGCAGCCCCTCGCCGACAGAACGAGATCACCCAGAACCTTTTCGCGTTCCGGTGATGAAAGACAGAAATTATCGAGCATTGCCGCCCTTTTGATATCGCCGCCCACGGCGACGAGATTCCGCAATGCCTCATCGACGACCGAGAGCGCCATGTTGTAAGCATCGAGCCGGCCGAAACCCGGGTTCAGCGCGCAGGAAACAACGACGCCCCGGTTGCGGTCCAGCCTCGGCCGAACGACGACCGCGTCCTGCGGCCCGCTCGCGAATACCCCGGTCAGCGGTTTGACCGCGCTGGCGCCCTGGACCTCATGGTCGTATTCCCTGATCACCCATTCCCGGGAACAGGCATTGAGACCGCTGGCAATGCTGAGCAATATCGAATTGAGGTCGACCGGTTTCGGCGGCATCACATCACTCACCGGTTTGACTCTTGCTTTCGCCTTCTTGACGGGCACGGGCAGACCGTCATGGAGGAACCCCATGTCCAGGTCACACATTTTCGTCTCTCCGTAGTACAACACCAACCGGCGGTCGGCGGTGAATTCTCCGATCACGGTCGATTCCACCCCTTCCCGTTGGAAGATCGCTACCACGCGTTCGAGATGTTCCGGGGACACGGCAAGGATCATCCGCTCCTGTGACTCGGAGATCCATATCTCACGCGGCGACAACCCGGCATACTTGAGCAGTACGCGTTCGAGATGCACCGCAACACCGAGATCCTTTCCCATCTCGCCCACGGCGCTTGACAGACCGCCGCCGCCGCAGTCAGTGACCGAGGTCAGAATACCCTCATCGCTGACCTTGAGCAGACAGTCAAGGACCCGCTTTTCCATGATCGGATTGCCGATCTGAACACACGATTTCTCTGACTGGCCCGAGAGCTCGGCCGAAGCAAAGGTCACGCCGTGGATGCCGTCCCGGCCGGTCCGGCCGCCGACCAGCAATACCGCATCGCCCTCACGTGCACCCTTGGCAATGCGGTCCTTCCTGATCAAGCCCACGCAGCCGCAATAGACCAGAGGGTTGTAGAGGAAATCATCATCGAAGTAGATGGCGCCGCTCGCCGTGGGAATGCCCATGCGGTTGCCGTAATCGCGCACGCCCCGGATCACGCCCTTGATGATCGTCTTCGGATGGAGGATACCGGCAGGCAGTTTGTGGTAATCGAAATCGGGCAGGCCGAAACAGAATACGTCCGTGTTCATGATGGGTTTGGCACCCAAACCAGTGCCCAGAATATCACGGATCACGCCGCCGATCCCTGTCGCCGCGCCGCCATAAGGCTCTAACGCCGACGGGTGATTGTGCGTCTCGACCTTGAAGCACACGCCGTATTCTTCGTCAAACTCGATGATCCCCGAGTTATCGTGGAAGACCGACAGGCAAAGGGGACTGGCTATCTCGCTGGTTGCGCGCATGATCGTCTTCTTGAGAAGGTTGTCGATCTGCTCGTCGTCGAAAAGGATCCGGCCGAGGAATGTTTTGTGCCGGCAGTGCTCGCTCCAGGTCTGGGCGATCGTCTCCAGTTCGACATCGGTCGGCTTCCTCCCCCCGCGATCGAAGTATTCCTTGACCGCTGCCATTTCAGCGACGGACAGCGAGAGGCCCATTTCTCTGCTCAGTTCAGCCAGATCACCGGACAGATCGATCTCGCTCAATCGTAATTCATAGACCGACGGTTCGGAACATACCGCAACACCATGACCGATATGCTGGATAAGGGGATTATAGAGAAAGAGCGCAGCGCATTCCATGAGCTGCGGCCGATCGAAGGTACCGGCAACGAGGTAGTTATTGCCCGTCCTGACCGACTTGACCTCGATGGACAGGTCGGCGATCGCCTTTGCGACACTGGCTTCCCTGGGGTCGGTCACGCCCGGATTGAACAAGACCTCCATCCCCTGGACCGGTTCTGCGGCCGGGCTGACCCGAAAACTCTCGCAAACCGGATCGCACAGCAGTTCCCGAGCGATCTTCTCTGCCTGCTGTGCCGAGATCGGCCCGCTTATGTAGTACACATCGCTTACCGTGATACTCTCGACACCGGCCAGGCCGAACGCATGGAACGAATCTCTCACGAGATTACCCCTCGGGTCAGACCTGCTCGTTATCTCTACGCGGAACGATCGGTCAGGCATGCGGTTCACTCGCTCATGCGGTTTCTTGTAATGCGCCAGACCACGATGACCAGCGCCAGAGTGAGCAGCATGAGTACGGGCAGTTCCCACCCCCCGGGGGTATGTCGGGGCCGGTCCGGCTCAAGCGCAGTGTCACCCTCACTCATTTGAGTGACGAAAAAGTTCCTGCGGAGCAGCCACCTCCTTTAGCATCCCCACGGCTTCCTGCACGAGCTGGTCGTCGACGAGCCGTATGCGGTAGCCCTCTTTTATGCCCCACAGATTGGTATAGAACTCCTGCCTCAGGCGGCTGCGCAATTCCTTCTTTGCCTCGGTGAATTCGGCTTCGGTGAATTCCACGTCGTGCTGCATCAGGTAGACCGTGAATTCCTTGAGGACCGCGTCGGTCACGTCAAAATCCTTTCCGAGGTCCTTGTGTTCGGCCGTGTATTTTACGACGAAATCAAAAGTCAGCCCTTTGGTCAGTATCTCGGTCTCCAGCCGCGACAGTTTCGACGGCTTGATCACGACATCGGGTGTGATGCCGCCATCGCCGTAGACCGTGCGTTTGAGCGGACCCAGGGTTGTGAATTCCTTCGTGTCCTTGAGCCCGGTCGAGTCCGCGCGCGGCCGGTAAATATTATCCTCGATGTCGTATAGACCATCCTCGAGTTTGGAAATGATCGCCCGCTCGCCATCGGTGCCCGCCGTATTCTTCAATTCCTTAAGTTCACTGCGGAGTTGATCCACCATCCGCTGCTGCGCCGAAGTGACCCGGCCATCCAGGCGGTCCCAGTCGAATGGTTTGTCTATACTTCGACCGGATGGCGTGTACCAGCGGGCTGTCGTCAGTTTGAGGGCGGTGCTGTCATCGAACGCGACGATGTTCTGCACCGAACCCTTGCCGAACGTCGCGGTACCGATGATCAGACTTCGGTCCCAATCCTGCAGCGCTCCGGCAACGATCTCGGAAGCCGAGGCAGAACCGCCGTCGACCAGTGTCACCATCGGGAAATCGACATAGGCGTACGTCTTCTGCGACTTAAACACGCGCTCCCGCTCGCCCCGGCCTCTGGTCGCTACGATATCCCTGCCCTTGGGCAGGAAGAGCTCGCTGACCATCAAGCCCTCATTGAGCAATCCCCCCGAATTGAGCCTTAGATCGAATACTATCTTCTTCGCGCCCATGGCGAACAATGAATCGAGTGCGCTCTTCAACTCGATATCGGCGGAAACCGAGAAGTTGCGCAGGTATACATAGCCGATATCCTCCTCGACCATGCCGAAATACGGCACCGCATCCAGCTTTATGATCGCGCGCGTGACCTCAACGGTGAATGGTTCTTCGATCATGGAGCGGCGGATCGTGAGCACGACCTTGGTTCCTGGCTCGCCCCGGATCTCCTTGACCACCATGTCCACGCTCTTGCCTTCGGTCGACACACCGTCGACATACAGGATCTCGTCGCCGGGCTGCAATCCCGAGCGGTATGCCGGCGTGCCTTCGAGCGGCGAAATGATCGTTATCTGCCCGTCGCGCCGGCCGATCGTCGCGCCGATCCCGCCGAATTCACCTTTGGTTGATTCCAGCAGCGCGCTGTATTCAGCTCGATCGAGAAAGTCGGTGTGCGGATCTTTGACGACATCAATCATACCGTCGATCGCTCCGGCCAAGAGACTTTCGGCGCTCACCGCTACGACGTAATTATCCTGTAACTCCTTCAGTATGCGGTTGAAGGTCCGCAGCATAGCATAGGTATCCGGGCCCGCCCATAATCTCTCGCCGACAAAAATCGTGCACGCAAGAAAAAACAACCCCAGGATTATCAACGTTTTCTTCATATTTTGTACCCCTTTCTCGCTAAGATCTCTTTCACATGACGGATGACTTCGCCATGCAGGACGTCGACCGGTTTTTCACCGTCGATCACGCGGAAGCGCTTCTTTGCCCTGCCTGCGATCACTTTGTACCCCTGACGCACTTTCTGATGATACACCTCGGTCTCGGTCTCCATCCGGTCATTGAACTTGCCCCGCTCCTTCCGCTTTGCCGCATCGATATCGACGAGAAAAGTCAGGTCGGGTTTCAAACCGGCCGAAGCGAACCGGTTGAAGACAGCTATCAGACGCCGCGGCAGATCACGCGCATGCGACTGGTAAGCGAATGTCGAATCGGCAAAACGATCGGTCACGACGATCTTCTTAACCTTCAGCGCGGGCAGTATCTTCTCATATGTCAGTTGACTGCGCGCGGCGAGGAACAAAAACAACTCACACTTGGCGTGCATACCGCGCGATTCCTTGTCGAGCAGAACATTCCTTATCTTCTCACCGACCGGGGTACTGCCGGGATCGCGGACAAAAATGTGCGGCAGCCGGTTCGCGGCCAACCAATCAACCAGCTTCCTTGCCTGGGTGGTTTTCCCCGAACCCTCGACCCCTTCAAAACTTATGAAGACACCGCGTTTGACGCCATGCATCCAGTGAGATTCTACTTGCGCTTCTTACCCCGGCTGTATTTCTTGATGAATTTCTCGGTCTTTTCGCGACAGACATAGTCAGGGAACTGCACCGGCGGTGATTTGAAGAAATAGCTGGATGGCTCGACTATCGCGCCGGACAATTTGCTGTCGAGTGCCAGTTTGGCGCATCTTATCGCATCGATCACGACGCCCGCCGAATTCGGCGAATCCCAGACCTCCAGTTTCAACTCGATGTTCAACGGCACATCGCCGAAAGTCCGGCCCTCGAGCCTCATGTGCGCCCATTTCCGGTCTTTCAACCAGGCGACGTAATCAGACGGACCGATGTAGATGTTCTCATCGCCGATATCGTACTGCAGCTGAGAGGTCACCGCCCTGGTCTTGGACACCTTCTTGGATGCAAGCCGGGACCGCTCGAGCATGTTCAAGAAGTCGGTATTGCCGCCGACATTGAGCTGCGAAGTGCGCTCGAGTTTGACCCCGCGATCATTGAAGAGATTGACCAGGACCCGGTGCAGGATGGTCGCACCCACCTGCGACTTGATGTCATCGCCCATAACGGGCAGGCCTTTTTCGACGAAACGTTTCTGCCAGTACTTCTCGCTGGCGATGAAAACCGGGATGCAATTGATCAATGCACAGCGCGCGGTCAGAATCTGCTCGACATACCATTTTGTGGCTTCCTCGCTGCCCACCGGCAGGAAGTTGACCACGACATCGGTCTTGGTCTCGCGCAATAAGCCAATGATGTCAGCGGTCGGCCCGGGCGCTTTCTGTATGATCTGGGAGAGGTAATAACCCAGACCGTCATGGGTCATGCCCCTCACGACCGGGATATTCATCTTGGGCACATCACAGAATTTGTAGGTATTGTTGGGTTTGGTGTATATCGCCTCAGCAAGGTCTTTGCCGACCTTGTTCTTGTCGATGTCAATCCCGAAAGTGAACTCAATATCATTGATATGGTAACCGCCCAGCCGCGTATGCATGATGCCCGGGATGATATCCCCTTCCCGCGCATTCCGGTAATAGTGAATGCCCTGAACCAAACTGGAAGCACAATTGCCGACACCTATGATTGCAACTCTGACTTTTGACATCGATCCTCCTTGCGGTAATTTTACATTATTTGCAAAGAAAGTCAAGATTGACAACCAGACTCTTTTGGCTATTATCTTTCAGGCAATGGGCCGGCAGAGCGTAGAGCGCATTTACGGTTTCCCTGGATCCTTCGGACGGCAAGGCTGGACTGAACAAATTATCTGTCCCGGCACTCATCCGGGAGACGAATGAAGGAGGGAAGGAGGTCGGATGGCAAGAATACTGAGCGGCACCGAACTGGCGCAGAGGATGCGCGAGGAGATGAAGACGGAGCTGGCGGATCTGAAACGAATGCACAATGTCGTTCCGGCATTGGCCGTGATCCTGATCGGCGACGACCCGGGTTCGGTTTCGTACGTGAAAGGCAAGGAAAAGGCATGCGCGGAAGTCGGTATCGCCGTGCGCAAGCACAAATTCGACGCGGACTATCCGGAGAAAGATCTGCTCGTCCTGATCCGCGATCTGAATAACGACGCTGGGGTCAACGGCATACTCGTGCAGTTACCCGTGCCCGACCACATCAATGAAGAAAAAGTACTCTATGCCATCGACCCCGAAAAAGATGTTGACGGCTTCCACCCGATGAACATCGGCCGCTTGATGATCGGAGCGCCCGGTTACGTACCCGGCACCCCGCACGGGATCCAGCAGCTGCTGGTGCGCAACGGCATTGAGCTCTCAGGACAGCACGTCGTCATCGTGGGCCGGAGCAACATCGTGGGTAAACCGCTCGCCCTGTTGCTCGTCCAGAAGAAGAAAGACGCCAATGCGACCGTGACGCTGTGCCACACCGGGACGAAGAACATGGGCGAGATCACGCGCCTGGCTGACATCCTTGTCGTTGCGGCCGGCCGGCCGCATACGGTCAGCGCCGACATGGTGAAACAAGGGGCCGTGGTGATCGACGTCGGCGTTAATCGCATCGAGGATGCAACTAAGAAGAGCGGATTCCGGTTGATCGGTGATGTTGATTTCGAACCGGTCAGTGCCCGGGCGAGCGCGATATCGCCGGTGCCGGGCGGAGTCGGTCCGATGACCATCACTATGCTCCTGCACAACGTGATCAAGGCCGCGAGGAAACAACGGGGTATTGCCCAGTAATGATGCGGTTCAGAACGATCGAATATGATCAAAACAAGAACGAAATAATAATCCTCGATCAGACAGCGCTGCCGAACAAAGAAGTCTATCTGCACCTAAGAACCGCCGAAGATGTCTATCACGCGATCCGGAACATGAAGGTCAGGGGCGCGCCGCTCATCGGCGTTACTGCGGCTTACGGAGTCGCGCTCGCAGCTCGGCACGGTGGCTCCGACTTAGCGGGCCAAGCGTGCGACCTCCTGAACTCTGCCCGGCCCACGGCCGTCAATCTTTCATGGGCGCTCGGCCGCATGCGAAACCGGCTGAGGCACGCGCCGGAACCGTGTGAAGAACTTCTGGCCGAAGCGCGGGCGATCGAGACCGAGGATAAGGAAGCCTGCACGCGAATCGGCGCGATTGGCTCCGGTTTGATAAAAGACAACTGCCGGATCATGGTTCACTGTAATGCCGGCGCCCTTGCCACGACGGGCATCGGCACGGCGCTCGGCATAATCTACACGGCGAAGCAACAGGCCAAGGACCTCACCGTGTATTCATGTGAAACGAGACCGCTGTTGCAGGGTGCGCGCCTGACTTCGTGGGAACTCACGCGGAACGGTGTCAGGACGTTCACGATCTGTGACGGCATGGCTGCTGCTTTTATGGACCGGATGGACATCGTTATCGTGGGCGCGGACCGCATTGCGCGGAACGGCGATGTCGCAAACAAGATCGGCACCAGGGGCCTGGCGATAATCGCCCGGTACCATGGCGTGCCCTTCTATGTCGCGGCGCCGCTCTCGACGTTCGATCTAACCCTGGCCTCAGGGACACAGATACCGATCGAGGAAAGGGACCCGGATGAAGTCAGGGTGTTCACGGACCGGCCTATCGTGGCCGACGAAGCAGAGATACACAATCCTGCGTTCGATATCACGCCGGCCGGGCTGATAACCGGCATCATCAACGAGCGGTGTGTTCTGGAACCCCCGTATGAGAAAACCATTCAGGATATAGATTCAGTGTAGGATAGTGAGATGCGGTACGACCGGCCACGATCGGACACATGACGATGCTCTTGATGCTCCTGGTGCTGGCCGGCTATGACTCGTTACCGCCGCTGCCCGACTTGTCGACAAGCGGACTTCCCGAACCGGAGTTATGGATCCGGCAATTGCCGAGCGGGTTGCGGATTGAAGGACATACCGGTCAGTTCTCCGGTATCGAAGCCGACCTCGATGTTGGCGACTTCGCCCTGCACGGCTCGTTCACGAGAAAGAATGAGTGGCAGAACACCGACCTCGGCCGCGGCGCTTTCTCCTATTCACTATTCCTACCCGGCCTCTGGATCGAACCCCGGTTAGGGTGCCGGCTGCTCAGGCGCGCGGACGAGTACCTTCAAGTCAAGCCAGGGTTCGAGCTGACACTGTTCACGCCCTCGGTCATGGCGGTCGGTTCGCTTGACTGGGACCGGTGGCAGATGGACGGTGAGATCTTTCATGAAGGAACCGGCGAGGTCATGCTCGCTTTTGACCGGCTCAGATATATCCCGCAACTGACGCTGGCCGGCATGTATGTGAACGAGGATCTCGTTCCTTCGGCCTCGCTCCGGATCAACATTGGTGATTTTCACCTGAAGGTCGGTTCCCTGATAAGGACCGACCCCTTTTCTCCTTCCATTGCTATCACTTATGCCGAACCGCGGGTGGACATCTCAACGAGCGTTCGCACCGGGATCAAGCACAATATGATGGACGAATTCTTCGACCCTGGCCTTCCCCTGAAGTACACGTCCGGAGTGGTGGCCGAGACCCTGAGCATGGCCGCCGACTTGATGGCGGCTTTCGACCTCGGCGGGCAGAAACTGCGGCTTGCCGGCTCGTACAAGGAATGGATCTGCCGGCTGGATATCGACAGCTTTTATTTCGTATCCGGAACGCGTGAAGTGAATGAGCTAAGTATAGCCCTGTCGGCGCATAATCGGTTCTTCATTGCCGGCTTTCATTTCGACAATAGCCTGTCTCTATCGTATAATGCATGCAACAGCGCGCTCGCCTTCATACCCGGACACTCGGTTGCCGACACTATGGCGGTCCAGGTCAGCATCATCGAACTGGCCGGCCGCATGCGGTACATTCCCGCAAGAAGCGGTATCCTCAAGGAATTGCCCGGTTATTGCCTGGTTTCCGCAACCGCCGGCATCCGGTTATGGCTCATGAAGTTCTATGCGGCGATTGACAATATCATGGACGCGCGGTCCGAGATATACGACGGTTACTTCCTGAGTGGAAGGCAATACTCCGCTGGCGCCGAACTCGAAATGAAGTTCTGACCCGGCTTCAGCCCGTGTCATGACGCGAGGACTGTAGCACGCGCATCATCTGGCGATGTATCAATCCGTTGGTCGCCAGGACCTGATCTCCGTAGATGCTGAATTTCCTGCCGGCAAAGTCGGTGATCCTACCCCCTGCTTCACGCAGGATCAGCGAGCCGGCCGCCTGGTCCCAGGGCGACAACTTCAATTCCCAGTAACCATCAAAGCGGCCGCAGGCCGTGTAGCACAAGTCCAGTGCGGCCGAACCCAGCCGTCTCACGGCGCGCGCACGCACGGCAAATAGGCCGAACTGGAACAGATTGTTATTCCTGCTGTGGCGGATGTCATAAGGAAACCCGGTCACAAGCAGACTGCGCTCGAGTTCTCTCGTGCTTGAAACGTGGATCCGGCGGCCGTTGAGGCGGGCACCTCTGCCCTTCGCCGCGGAAAAAGTCTCGCCGCGGCTTGGATCGTGTACGACACCAAGGACTACCTCGCCGTTCATCTCGAGGGCGATCGAGATCGCCCAGATCGGCAGGCCGTGGGCGAAATTGGTCGTACCATCGAGCGGATCCACGATCCAGCGCGCGGGCCGATCGGCGCCGGTATTGACATTCTCTTCGCATAACATGCCGTGATCCGGGTACTCCCTGCTCAGATGATCAACGATCATGCGCTGGGCTTGTTCATCGAACTGGGTCACGAGATCGATCTCGCTTTTGTAGGTAACGTGTATGCGGTTGCCGGACTTCCGGGCTATCGTACGGCCTACGCGCTCTGCCAGGCGCGCCGCAAAATCGAGCGCACTTGTTAGATCTTTTTTAGATAACGCCTCCATCGAATATTGAGATGCGCGGTATCAGCCCGGCAGGAGATCACCCATGATCTCGATGTCGCGCGCGAGCCTCTGATCACCGGGATTCAACGCGAGTGCGCGTTCCCAATTGGCGCGGGCCCGGTTCTGGTCACCCTGGAGCAGACATAGGCGGCCCAGATTCACGGCAACCTGTAGATCGCGATCCTTTTCCGGGATCTGCTCATAGTACTGGCGCGCACCGCCGTAGATGCCGAGCCGGTAGTACAAACCGGCAAGATTCTTGAGCACCGCAGTATCGTCCGGTTGTGTGGCCAGGACCTGGCGGTATAGATTCTCCGCATCCTCGTCTCGGCCGGCCATTTCATGGAGCAGCGCAAGGTTGTTCTTGAAAGCGGCAAACCTGGGGAACCGCTCGGTTGCCCTGGTAAACAGTCCGGTCGCCTTGTCCATTTCATTGTTCCGGATGTGGATCGCGGATAAGTACAGAACGGGTGTGATGAGCGACTCGGACAGGTCAAGACAGCGCTCAAAATCCCGCGCGGCTTCAGCCAGTTCGCCGCGCCGGTAGTTCGCAATACCCAGATTCAGAAGCGTCTTGATGCTATCCGGCTTCTGGGCGCGGGCCCGATACAGGAAACCGATTGCCTCCTCGAACCGTCCCATCCGGCTGCAGATGAACCCCAGATCGATCAATATCGATATCTGGTTCTCCCTTGCCAGCGCTCCTTCAAGATACTGCCGCGCAGCCTCGTCATTATGGCGCGCGATCTCGATCAACCCGAGATAGAACAGGGCTTCGGTATGATCGGGCTGGATCTCCGCGATCTTCTTGAATTCCCGTTCGGCATCATCATACTGCGCACCCTGGTAGAAAGCAAGCGCGGTGCTTTTGTACGCATCCACGTCAACGGCGCCGGGTTTTTTACTGGCGGGCTTCTCTGCTTTCTCGACCACGCCGGCCGCCAGCAGCACGTATACGACCCGGCACGCATCATGGTAAGTGAGCCCGCTTCCCTTGACTATCTGATCGACGCTGTTCGCGCCGTTGACAAACGACAGAACCTTCTGTTCCGATTCGGCCAGATTGAAATCCTTCATGTTCTCGCGTACGGACAGCACCGTGTCAAAACCGGGCAGTTTCTGCTCTATCTTCTGCCAGTCATGCATGAGACGCGCGCCGCCGAGCAGTAAATCCTCAGATGATAACACCGTGGTTTGCTCCGAAGATGAAGGCAAGAAGCCGACCTCGAAATTAAAATGGCCTTTTTCCCAGGTGAGCATTTCATATAATGCTTCTTCGATCTGTTCTTTCAACTCCCGCTCGAGAACCGGACGCGATATCACTCCCATCTCCACCAATATCTCGCCGATCCGTTTGCCCTTCTTCTCCTTTTGCATGTGTAAGGCCCGGTCGAGCATTTCTTCTCCAAAGAGTTGTTTCTTCAGCAGGGAAGTACCGATGCGCAGCTTGCGCTTACGGATCGTGGCATAGATGATCTTGCCTTCTTTGAGAAAAATGCTACCGAGATTTGCGCCGTCGGTTACCGAAAGGCATCCAGACCTGAGCGAATAGGACAGAAGCCGGATCACTTCAGGCAGCGAGGCCTCGGCGAGCGAGCCCTTTATCGCCAAGCGCTACCTCCCCTGGTTGTCCCGGACGCCGCGGGATTCAAAACTTCTCATCGATCAATTCTTCCGTGACTTCGGTCAGCACCAGGCTCTCGGCGCAGATCTCACGCGGGACACCGGCGGCAGCCGCTTCTGCTTCATGGCCAACGGCCGGCACCGGGCGGCTGGCGGCAGCGGGTTGGATATGCGGCTCCTCACCAGGAAGGCCCAGCGGTATAACCGCCTGCCCGTCCTCGCCCAGACCCTGTATGTAGTAGTCGATCTCATAGAAAGATTCGAACTCGGGGAAAACCGGTTCAATGCCCGGCGGCAAGTCCGAACCGATGTGGCGCTTGATGTATTGAGCGACGACATCGGCGGAAGGCCTTTCCAGCACCGAAGCCACGCCCGCCTCGAGAATGCTCCTCAATGCGGCCGGCACCGGAGTATCCTCGATCACGGGGTTCGATGCGATCAGGACCTGCCGGTTCTTCTTTCTGAACGCATCGACGAGTCCGCCGACGTCACTGATCACGCTCTCTGAAGCATTGAAGGTCGCATCAAAATTATCGAGGACCAAGATGTCGTGGCGGTCGGCAGCGGTGACAGGATCAATATCCGCGGTAAGCGCCAGATCGTACAGTAGCACCGCCTTGTTCCGGGACGTCAGATCATCGCACGCGGCCTCGAGGAAGTGCGACTTGCCGGTTCCCTTGCGGCCGAAGACTATGAACGGATTTTGAACGCCGGGATTTTCCAGAATATTGTCATGGTAGGCATCCCAGACCAACTTGTTACAGAATCCGACTATGAATTCATTGAACTTGCGGAACCCCTTCACCGTGCGCGCGTCCTCACCAAATGCCGCGAGCAGACGTCTGATCTCGTTGACTTTGAAGGGATTGAACAACATCGATTCGATCTGCAGTGCTTGGGCCGGCGATCGCTCGCGATCGACCTTGGAATAAACCTGCTGTAACTCAACGAGATCCCTTACCCGGTCAACATAATCGTGGTACGCCCTTCGCAACTTGAGCGCGTCGCCCGGATAGCTTGCCTTTAGATACGAAACATCATAACCCTTCATTTCCCAGATCCCAAGCCTCTTCTCATATTCCTGATTGACTCCTGGTTCATCAACATCGGCCAGGGACCAGATGTCTTGGCTTCTTGTCTGCTCCAACAGCGAAGAAACGACCAGGGGCTGTGCCCCGGGGAAGAAATCTTTAAGGATCAGCCGTATGCTATTCGCGTCGATCGCCAGGTTACCCAGTGAAGAATAAGAAACGAGACGCCTGATCATACTGTCGATCGTGCCGAAAGAACCGGTTGCGATCCGTGCCAGTTCTTCGATCGTATCGTCGGCAAGAATAATGCCCGCATCATCCGCTTTCTTCCGGACCATGTGAACACGAACCCCCTTATCGGGCGCGGTCAGTTCACAAACCATCCCGCTCTCGATCAGCGAACACAGTTTGGAGCTGAACCCATTCACCGCGCGCGGCGGAACTTCAGAAGAGAAGCATAATTGAATGTTATCCTGCAGTGCGCGCTCCACGATACTCTTGAGCCGCTTCTTGTGGATATCGCTCATCTTGTGGATATCGTCTACGATCAACGGTACATCGAATTTCTGGCGATCCATCAACGCGTTTTCGAATTCGGCGGCGGACATGAAATCGACCGTGCATTTTTTCTTCAGCGCATCGCTGAGCGCCGAAAGCAGATGCGTCTTGCCCAAATCCACCGCCCCGTGTATATAGAGCGGGTTGAAGACCTCGCCGGGCGATTCCGCGACCTTCTTCGCGGCGGTATAGGCTACCTTGTTGCCCTCATGAACAAAGAAATTCTCGAATGTATATTCTGGCTTCATCTTTCGGCTTCGAGTATTCTTGCTGCTTCGAGGCAGAAATCATCGGAAGCAACCTTGACCAGGCCGGGCAGTGTCCGGTCATCAAAGAGCGTTACCAGCAAGTAGTCGTCATTTATTGACCTGTAGTACATGCTCGCCCCGGCGCCTTCCTGCAGGAAACTCGAGAATTTCCGGTCACCTACGATGTTCGCCAGTTCCATCGTCGAATTGAAAATGCTGCAGGCAACCGCGTTGATCGTCAGGACATCAAATGAATCGACGAAACCGCGCTGGACAACGAGCTGACCGGCAAGTGTGGAAAATAGAGCCCATATCGTATTGGCCTGACTGCAGAATTCCTCGAGCAGCTGACCGAGTTTGTCGTATTTGCTTTTCGAGATTACTATTACTTCAGGTATCTCCATATCTAATAATTATAACTGAGAATTGTCAGTAAGTCAAGACCGATGCGATTTTTTCAGGTATTCGTATATGCGGTTGAAGTCATCGACACTGACACAATGAATGACGATCGACCCCTTGTTCTTCTTCCAGTCGATCGTAACCCTGGCCCGGAGGAGTTTGGAGAGTTCTTCCTCCAGCATTACGATATTCGGCTCTTTGCTCTTGGCCAACGTGAGGCGCGGCTTCCTCCCCTGCCGCTTGACGAGTGCTTCGGTCTGGCGCACGGACAGGTCCTCCTTGACGACGCGCTCGGCGATCTGGATCATCTGCATCTCATCATTGAGCGCAAGCAGGGCGCGCGCGTGGCCGGCATTGAGTCTCCCCCTTCGAAGATAATCGACGATCTTCCTGGGCAGCGTCAGCAATCGCAGCGCGTTGGTTATTGTGGAACGGTCCTTGCCCACAAGCACGGCAATGCGGTCATGCGTCAGATCGAACTTCTTGCTCAACTGCTCATAAGCCAGCGCTTCCTCGATCGGATTCAAATCCTTGCGCTGCAGGTTTTCGATGAGGGCGGTCTCCAGGAGATCCTGGTCACTCAGGTCCCTGATGATCGCCGGGATCTCCTGCAACCCGGCAACCCGTGCCGCGCTCAAGCGCCGCTCGCCGGCCGCAAGCACGAAACCGTCACCGCTGCGCTTCACGACAACTGGTTCGATCACGCCCTTATCCTTGATCGATGCCACGAGATCGCTCAATTCCGACTCGTCGATCTGGGCCCTCGGCTGGTACGGATTCCTTTTGATCGCACTGATTGAGATCATGCGGTAGCCTTCCTGGAAGATCTCTTTCTCCCGGGTCGGGATCAGCGCGTCAAGACCCCTGCCTAATGCCCGTTTACGCACGGTTGAGGATCTCCCTGGTCAGATTGAGATATGCCTGAGCGCCGGAAGACATAATATTGTAATGGATGGCTGATGCTCCGTGCGAGGGCGATTCGGCGACCCGTACCGAACGCGGAATCACGGTCTTGAAGACGATGTCGGGAAAGTGCTGTTGGATGTCCTCGACGACGTCCTTGGCCAGATTGAGGCGCGCGTCGTACATGGTCAAAAGTATGCCCTCGATAATGAGATTCTTGTTCAGGTCGTTCTTGATCGCCTTCAAGGTCTTGAGCAGTTTCTCCAGACCCTCTAGCGCGTAATACTCGCACTGGATCGGAACGATCACGCTGTCGCTGGCCACCAGCGCATTCACGGTCAGCAGCCCGAGCGAAGGCGGGCAATCGATAATCCCGAAATCGTACTCATGCGCGATCAGCGACAACACCCTGTCGAGCATTGCCTCGCGCTCGCTTTCGCTCACAAGCTCGATCTCGGCGCCGGCCAGGTCCGTGGTCGAGGGTAGGATCGAGATCCTGGGCCACTTCGTCTTGATGACCACCTGCCGGACCAGGGTCGGTTCGAAGAGACAGTCGTAGACCGACCGCTTCAGGGTCTTGTAGTCAATGCCCAGGCCGCTTGTGGAGTTCGCCTGCGGGTCGACGTCGATAAGCAGGACGTTCTTCTCGGCCAGGGAGAGCCCGGCCGTGATGTTAACCGCCGTGGCCGTTTTGCCGACGCCACCTTTCTGATTGCAGATCGCGATCCGCTTCATTTTGTCCGCTTTGCCCGCTTCATTTTGCCTATTGTAGCGAAAAAACCTCCGAAGTCAACCCACCCCTTCCCAACCTGCTGCCTTTTGTTGCGTTTTACTGCAGTATCTGCCGATATTCAATTACATTTTTTCCACTATCTGTTTTTCGGCAGAACGGTGTTGACTTTTGCGTGATCACCCTGGCTTGCCCGGAACGGTTCATGCTCAGCGCGGCCATGAATCCATGGGGGTTCAGCGCAAATTCTTAACAATTCCGAAGCTTATACTAAAGGTCAAAAGACGCAAGAAATATCCCAAAGGTTATCCAGCACAACCTCGTCACGCACCGCTGGCTTAACCCACATACCGCTCAAATCTCCCCAGGGCTTTTTTTAACGCAATGTTCTCCTCGGTCAACCAGGAAATAACCTCCTGTAGCTGCTGCACCTTCGTCTTCAACCGCTGCTCCACCGCTCGTTCCTTGCTGTTGCGCTTCCTAAAAAAACCGGAAAAAACACCGATCCCGCCTTCAAATAGTTCCTTCTCCCAACGGTAAAACACATTGGGATGCATACCGTACTTCTCGCAGAGTTCTGAGATCGGCATCTTGTTCTTCAAATGCTCACGCAGGATCGCAACCTTCTTCTCCGGGCTGAATCGCCGCCGCTTCTCATCCATTTTGACTCCTTTCTCCCACCTTATTCTCCTATGCCCGTTTGTCAAGATTCATCTGAAGCAGAACACTAATCCGTTTGTGCAGTCTCTAAGCATAAAGTTTGAGAATCCAACTGAAAAAGAGGTAGAGGTCAAGATCTATGACGTTGCAGGGAGGTTGACAAAGATCCTTCATAAAGGATTCATGAACAGAGACAACACGTTAATGTGGCATGGTGATGATGAGCAGGGCAAAGCCGTTGCGCCAGGAGTTTATTTCATAAGAGTAAAAGCACCGGGCGGGAGCATAACTGAGAAGATTGTGAAATTGAGGTGAAAATCGTACCATTCTGTATCCAATATAGCCAACGCGTTGCACGCGCTTATTGAACCCGTGAACCGATATGATGATCTTGAAGCCAGGATAAGGGGGTCGATGTAGAATGTAGAGATTTGACCCCAAAGCACACGTATGAGATGTGACCGTTAGATGACACGCGTGCAAAGGGTCATTGACAATATATCTGAGATATGTAGAATTAACTAAATGGCGGTTTGCCCAAAATAGAAGTGCTTAGTGCAGGTGGTATAAGATGAATAATGAGAATAAGGGGGGTGTATGAATAAGGTCTTGTTTTGTATGGGTTGTTTTTGTATGTTGATAAATGCCCAAAGTCTTACAATCACGATGCCTGACGGCGGTGAGCAGTGGATAGTAGGTAACAAACACCCCATTCATTGGAACTGGTCTGGCAGCATATCTTCGGTAAAACTTGAATACACTACTGATGGAGGAACCAATTGGAATCTGATTGTGTCATCTACACAGAACGACGGTGATTATCTGTGGACGATTCCTAGTAGCGTATCAACAAATTGCTTTGTCAAAATATCCGATGTCTCAAATTCCGCAATCTACGACCTAAATGATGCTGGGTTTTCAATTAAGCGACCGACCATAGATATCAGAAATCCTGATGGTGGAGAAGTTTTGCAGATAGGAGAATATTATCCCATTCACTGGGATTGGACTGGACAATTTGCCAATGTGCGAATTGAATATTCAACTGATGGCGGCAGCTCATGGACTCAAATCATTGCTAGCACGACAAACGACGGTGAACACTGCTGGCATACACCTAATGCGCCATCCACCAGCTGCCAGGTTAAAATTACGAATCTAAGTGATCCTGCAAGCTTTGATATCTCGGACAATCATTTTACAATTGCTGCTAATACAATTACTGTCCTGCAGCCAAATGGTAGCGAAACATATACAACCGGTCAGGTTTACCCAATCTACTGGGATTGGTCGGGGAGTTTTGCTAGTGCAAGGATTGAATACTCAACTGATAATGGTGGGACCTGGCTTACAGTAGTCACATCGACGCAAAATGATGGCAGTTACAATTGGACTGTTCCGAATACACCCTCAACTAGCTGCCAGGTAAGTGTATCGGATGCGTCAAATGCAACTTGTTTCGATGTAAGTGATGACAATTTTACGATTCTTACTACCGGTCTTCATCTCATATCACCGGATGGCGGAGAAACCTATGTCGTAGGTGATTTTTGCCCCGTTCACTGGGAATGGATTGGAACGATCAGCAATGTAAAAATAGAGTATTCCTCAGATGGCGGGGGCACCTGGAACCAGATTATTGCATCAACCGCTAATGACGGCGACTATATCTGGACTATACCTAATATTTCAACAACCCAGTGCCGGATTAGAATTACAAATGTTGCTGATGCCAATTGCTGGGACGTCAGCGACGCAAATTTCACCGTGCAATCACCTTCATTTACTATTCTTGATCCGGATGGCGGCAAAGCACTGGTTGCTGGAGAGACATACCCGGTTCACTGGAACTGGAAAGGAACGGTTAGCAATATCAAACTGGAGCTCTGGTATAAGATTGCCGGTGGTGTCAACTGGTGGACAATCACATCAAACACAGCCAACGACGGCAGTCATTATTTCACAGTTCCCTATTACATTTCTGATTCCTGCGGGATAAAGATTACCAGTAACGATGACCCAAACTGCTTTGCACTAAGCGAGGTTTTTGAAATAGTGAGACCTATGATCAGAGTTGCTTATCCAAATGGCGGCGAACAGCTCATTGAGGGGAGCAAATTTGAAATTATTTGGGACTGGAATGGCAATTTCGCCAGTGTTCAGCTTCAGTATTCAATCGATAGTGCAAATTGGCAGCAAATTATTCCAAGTACCCCCAACGATGGCAGTTATGCCTGGACCGTACCCAGCGGCGTCTACAACGGTTTTTGGATAAAAGTAATAAACACAGCGGATATCGACTGTTATGACATAAGCGATGCAGCCTGTAATATTAGTAGCGATGTGATAACAGTAACGCGTCCGGCTTCTGCCGATACATTTTTCATCAAACATAGGCATCCAATATATTGGAAATGGCTCGGCAATTTCCCGACTGCACAGATCCGATACTCGACCGATGGTGGTGGTGCGTGGAACATCGTTACCGCGTCGACGCCCAATACTGGCTGTTATCTCTGGACCTGTGATACAATAACGTCTTCAAATGCCCGGGTTGCGGTAATAAGCAGTCTCAACACTGGAACATTTGATTACAGCGACGTTTTTTTCATTACTGATACATCTTCTTTAACTCAACCAATTCATGTCCTGGCTCCGATTATCAACGATACATTTGCAGTTGGGGATACATGTTATGTTACCTGGCACAGCCAGACTTTTGCGTCACCGAATCAGGTGAATTTGTCGTACTCAATAAGTGGTCCGGCTGGACCATGGATCAATATTGCCACAGTGGCAAATAGTCAGAGGTATCATGCCTGGATCGTCCCCAATTACCTGCTGGATAATTGCTATATACAAGTCGCAGATATCAACGGTTCGGCCGCCCAAATAAGTGAACCATTCTCTATTGCGATTCAACAGATAAGAATTGTTTCGCCAACTTCAGTCAAAGAATGGATTATTGGCAGAAAATACTTCATCCTATGGCAGTATAGCGGTAATTTCCCCAATGCAGTCATTGACTACTCATATGACGGCGGTGCTACGTGGGTTAGTGTTGTATCACCTACTGCTAACGATGGTGAATATGAATGGACGATTCCCAATACACCATCAATCCAGAGCCTTGTGCGCATACGAAATTACGAGAATTCAAATGTCATAGCAATCAGCGATACCTTCACAATCAAACCTCAGGAAATTTTCGTGAGTTATCCAATTATTAGTGACAGTTTTTTCGTAGGCCGAAAATACTATGTCACATGGGATTATACCGGCGTCTTTTCTACGGTGAATATTGAATACTCTACCGATGGGGGCTTAATCTGGACACAATCGGCATCCGGGGTAACAAATAGTCAGTCTTACGAATGGACTGTGCCAAATGCACCAACCAATCTGGCAGTTGTGCGCGTGATAAATTCGGCGAATTTGAATGCGGTTGGAAGAAGCGATACATTCACTATCATTCCTCAAATAATTGAAATTACTTCACCAACCTTGAATAGCGAATGGATCGTTGGCAGGAAATATTATGTCAGCTGGCGATATACCGGCGCATTCCCTTCGGCAAAACTTGAATATTCGTACGACAATGGCAATGTCTGGAATACCATTGCGGAGAATGTTACAAATTCGGGTAATTACGAGTGGACGATTCCTAATACACCTTCGGATAGCTGCTTTGTAAAAATTCTTAATTACAGCAACCTTAATGTGTATGATATAAGCGAGCGGTTCCGTATTCCCCTTCAGACAGTTACGATCACATCACCAAAAGCGGGCAACGATCTCATCTCGGGAAGGAAATACTACATTACCTGGAATTGGACCGGCACTATTTCACAAGTGAACATTCAGTACTCGACCAATGATGGTGCAACCTGGAATAATATTGCAAGCAATATCACCAATAATGGTAATTACGAATGGACGGTTCCCACGGCAAATGCTGAAAGCTGTTTCGTGAAATTGATTAATGCGACCAATCCGAACGCTTTTGACGTTAGCGAGATGTTCTCGATTCTAGCTCAGCAGATTACAATCACTTCGCCGATCTCCGGAGATACTTTGCTTTCCGGCCGGAAATACTATCTTACCTGGCGTACAAAGGGCACTTTCAGCAACGCCACTCTCTCTTATTCGCTTAATGGCGGCCAGACCTGGATAACAATTGCCACGAGTGTTGCCAATAATGGCTATTACGAATGGAATATGCCCGAAATCATTTCTGACACGGCTCGAATTAGAATTGCCAACAGTGCGCAGCCTTTGGTTTTTGCGAATAGTGACACGTTTACAATCGCCCCCCCAGTATTAGAGATTACGTCCCCTGCCTTGGGTAACCTGTGGTACGTAACAAGAAAGTACTATATCACATGGAATCAACTTGGTGTAATACAGCAAGTCAACCTCTCTTACTCATTAGACGGCGGTGGTTCCTGGAACCAGATTGTTGCCAACCAAACTAATCTGCGTAATTATGAATGGACAATTCCCACCGGAATCCAATCTCAGGATGCCCGAATCAGGCTGACGAATAGTGCGAACTCTTCAATCGTCTATTACAGCGATTCATTTGCAATTACCATGCTTGGCATTGAGGAATTTTCAATCGAACAATTACCTGGCGAATTTGCACAGTCCTTTGCTCCGAATCCATTTTCTGCAAAGGGCGTAATTAAACTCGCCGTGCCGTACAATTCGAGAATATCATTAGTGACATACGATGTATGCGGGCGAATCGTTGACAAAATCTTGGACGGCAACATTGAAGCTGGCTATCGCTCATTTGACTATGAGAGCAATTTACCTTGTGGAATTTACTTCTTGAAACTTGAAGCACTAACTGACAAAGAAGAAAAATTCATTCAAACAATAAAGATTTTGAAAACGAAATGATCTAGAGCGCTAAGAACCGCAAGATTGCTCTGTCTCAGTGCACGTGGGACATCTCAGTTAATATATAGGATACACGCATAAACTTGAGTTCTCCCAGAAAAGGCCGCGATTTGGCGCTTTGTTGAGGTATGTTTGTATATTACGCGCCAGAAGCTCTCAAACAGGGGATTGATCCAGCGATCCGGAACTGCGCGCAAGGGACCGGACTGTCTGCGCCGAGAGTAAACTCCACACATGTAATATTTTAATCCCTCGCGAAATGTGCGAGGCAAAAAGGTGAAAGTATTTATGCCAGTGTGCGGGTTAGAATGTTACAGATGATATGCCTGTCCCGGCCTCTGCGCTATGCTCTATGCTATCTAGTATCGTGTATCATGTATCATGCATCCTGCATCATGTATAGTGCATCGTTGACAAGCCATGCCGTTTGTGTAATATGAACAAAATAGGAGGCTTGATGGCATTCAATGCGGCTGTTTTTGTCGATAGAAAGATCGAGGAGATCCGTGAGCAAGTAGGCAACGACATTGCGATCTGCGCGACGAGCGGCGGGGTCGACTCGATTGTCTGCGCCTTTCTGGCCCACCGCGCCCTGAGCCGCAATCTCATTGCGGTCTTCATCGATGACGGACTCATGCGCGAAGGCGAACCCCAGGCGGTCACGTCAATCCTGCGCAAGCGCGGGATCCGGACCGTGACGGTCCGCGCGGCTAGTGATTTCTTCCGGGCGCTCAAGGGCAAGGAAGATCCCGAAGAAATGCGCAAGGCATTCCGGGATAAATTCTACATAACCCTGGGCAACGCCGTGCGCAAGTACCGGGCGCGGTTCATGATCCAGGGGACGATCGCCGCCGATGTCATCGAAACTAAGGGTAAGATAAAATCGCAACACAATGTCCTTTCTCAAATCGGCATCAACCCATCCAGATACGGTTTGAATGTCGTCGAACCCCTGGTTATGCTCTTCAAACCCGATGTGCGCAAAGTGGGCAAAGCATTGGGATTGCCGTCGTCGATCTGCCAGCGCATGCCCTTCCCCGGACCAGGACTCGCCACCAGGATCATCGGCGAAGTTACGCCGGAAAAGGTCAGACTGTTGCGTAAGGCGACCGCGATCGTCGAGCGCGAGATGAAGAACGTGAAGGCCTTCCAGACTTTCTGCGTGCTCTTGAGGGACCGGGCGACCGGCATAAGGAAGGGCGAGCGCGCCTTCGGCAACATCATCGTGGTCCGGAGCGTGCAGTCAAAGAACGCCATGACCGCTTCACCGACGCGCGTGCCGTATCCTGTACTGGAAAGGATCGAAACGAAGATCACGGCGCAGATACCGGACGTGACCAAGGTGCTCTACGACATCACGCCCAAGCCACCGAGCACGATCGAATACATATAACCCAATCGCATCACGCGTAGCTACTGCGCTAACGCTGACTGATACGCATGTACGATGCCGGTGAGGTGGAACGAAAATCCTAAATTCTAAGCACCAAATCCTAAACAAATTCAAAATCCCAATTTCAAAACATATACGTAACAGAGCTAACCGCGCATTAATCTCATTGGCGCGATGGTTTGCACTAGTTAGAGCGTTGGAGTTCGTCGAGTTTCTCCCGGGCCACGACGTCGATGGACAGGTCGGACGGACCGAAGCGCGCAAAGCGCGCGGCGCCGGCCCGGGCGATCATCGCCGCGTTGTCGGTGCAGAACTCGGGTGGAGAAACGTGAAGCCGGACGCCGGTTCTGGCGGCGAGCGCGGTGAATTTTTCGCGCAGCCGCCGGTTCACGCTCACGCCGCCGGCCAGACCGAGGCACTTGACGCCGGTCGCCTCAAGCGCGCGCTCTGCGACCTGCACCAGGTGCTCGAGCGCGGCCTCCTGAAAATTGGCCGCGACATCTTCGATGGTGTAGTCCGGATGATCCCTCGTGTAGTAAAGCACCGCCGTCTTCAACCCGGCATAGCTGAAACTCAAACCGTCCGGACGGGGTATCGGGAATTGAAGACGGCCGATCCGACCCTGCGCGGCCCGCTGTTCGATGTACGGTCCGCCCGGGTACGGCAGACCCATGAGCTTGGCAACCTTGTCAAACGCCTCGCCACAGGCGTCATCGAGAGTTCGACCCAGGGTCTGGTATGCGAAAGGTTCCCTGACCAGGACGAAATCGGTGTGACCGCCCGAGACGAGGAGCACAAGATACGGATGCTTCGGCGGCTCGTCCCCAAGGTGTAGTCCATAGATGTGCCCTTCGAGATGGTTGACGCCGATGAATGGTCTGCCGAGCGATATGGCCAGCGATTTAGCGAATGAAACCCCGACGAGGAGCGCGCCGATCAGACCGGGTCCGCGCGTCACGCTTATCAGTCCGATGGCGTCAAGCTCCACACCCGCGACCTCGAGCGCGCTGCGCATCAACGGCACAATGACCCTTATGTGGTTACGGGCCGCGATCTCGGGCACGACGCCACCGAATTTCGTGTGGGCAATCTGTGATGACACTATGTTGGCCAATACTCGGTCATCTTCAATGATGCCGATCGCCGTCTCATCGCATGAAGTCTCGATGCCTAAAGTTGTCATAGTCTATTGTAGCAAGAAGCACCAAGAAATCAAGATATCCTGAAAGTGTATTCGAGATACGTTATCGGACACTGGGAAACAAGAACATCTACTTGTTTAGCAAAAACCAATACGAAAATAGTGAAGCTTCGATTCGCTCGTAGTCCGCAAATCTTCTTGACACTAGCTTCCAAAATCTATCATTGTGGTGCCTTTCCGTCACATGAGTAAGTTCGTGATAGATTATGTATTCAATCTGTTTGTTGGGCAGGTTTCGCATCAATGTATTGATTGTCACATTTCCTCTTGCACTGAAACTCGCCCATTTGGTGCGCATTTTCCTATAATATATGCTATTGACTTTCACACTTAACTCCTGTGTGAAATGAGTTATTATTGACCCTACCAATGTCACAAACTCGTCACGCGAACGTCTGACGGCAGCCAGTTTCTTTGCAGCCTTGAGACAGTCTATAATGAATTTCTGTTTTCCCTGTATCCATTCTCTATGTTTTTGTATAAACCTCCCTGGATCATTGTAGCCATTAGGCAAAATAGCTTCAAGCTCACCAGTTTTAAATTCAAGCCGGGGAAATCTAATATCACGGTATTTGGTGACGAACTTAAGGAAATCTTGTTCTCTGTTCTCTGTTTTCTTTGATTTACGAGCCATAGTCTGCTACTTTGGTGATCAGCCTATTGTACAAATCATCCATTTTTTTCATATCCAATTTGAATTCAGCCTTGAGCTGACGCACAAATTTACGAACCTCTTGTTCAACAGCCTTTTGTGCCGTTGCCTGCATGGCCCATCCCGGAAACATCGTTATATCTAGACGCACAGCTAACGCTTTGATTTTTTCCGCAAATTCATCACCAATCGGTACCTCTCCCTCTACAGCTAGGAATATGGCATATTCAAGATCTGTCAGCCCAAGTTTGTGCTGCCGTGACTTTAACGTTTCTATATCTGAAAAAATGTCAACGCCTTCTTTGTATATGCGTTCGTAATCTTTGGTTTTCGCGCGCCATAATTCGACCAGCCTCTGAACACGATCGACCAGCGATTCATAAACCGGATTTGTTTGCTTGTCCACGAGCACGAATCGCTGTAATGTAAACAGGATATTTGCGGCTTTTTCTTCTGTGCTCTTAACCTTATCTTCAAGCGTCTTCAAAGATTGCGCATCGAACGTGACCTGTGGTAATTCTTGCTCTATCTTTTCTATTTCGGTTGATTTATATATATATTTTAGTGTTTTATCATAGTATTTATGTACGTACGCGTCGATACTGGTTCCACGCATAACCATTTTCATATAATACGTATAGACAGCAGAAATCCATTTATATAATTCAAAATATTCTAATTTACAAGGATCAGCACCTAACAATTCAAAGACTTTCCGTAATCTGCGATATTTTTCGATAAATTCATCTTCTCTTGACACATCGGTCGTAAGTATTTCAACTGCCTTTAGCAGTGTTTCACGTTCATAGCTCTGTGCGAGTCCGTCAAAGATTTCTGCAATTTCTGACATAAGCAGGTCGAATTCAGTCCGTATGCTGTCAAAGTCATATAGGGCATTGTCAATCATGTCTTCTTTGCTGTACAGCTCAAATGCGCGTTTGAATTCCTTAAGAATGCCGACGTAGTCAATAATAATACCAGCTTCCTTGATGCCTTTGTACGGCCTGTTAGTACGCGCAATCGCCTGCAACAACCGATGTTCTTTCAACGGTTTGTCCAAATACATAACCTGCAATCTCGGGGCATCAAAGCCGGTTAACAACATGTCGGTCACAATCAATATTTTCGGGTAATCATTTTCCTTGTATTTTTCAATAATATTCTTGAGCGTGCTCTTATAATCTTTACCGTCATAGCGTTCACGCGCTTCCCGCACGTAGCCGTAAATAACATCTTCATCGTCGCGTTCAGACGTCATGACAACATCGAAGTAGTTGCGAGGGATATGTTTTTCAAGGGCGTTCTTGTAATATACACATGCCTTTCTGCTCGCAGCGACGATCAATGCCTTGAAATCACCTTTTACGTTCTCCCTAAAATGTTGGGCAATATCAGCAGCGATCCTCTCTATCCGCTCCTTGTTCTCCAGAAATACGTTAATTGGATTAAGCCTTTGTTTGAGTTTCGCCTCAACTTCAGAGCGTGCATACTCAGGTATTTCATCGAGTTCAACGTCTAAAAACGCCTCCAGCATTTCTTTTCTTAGATGAACGTCTTTTTCCAAACGCGGCTGGTACACGATTTTGACCGTGAACCCGTCCAGTATTGAATCAACGATAAAATAGCGGTCAAGATAACGTTCATCAGGCGGATACGCGAATTCAAGGTAGGTATCCCGTCCGTGTTTGGGTTTGGAGATTGGCGTACCGGTCAGAGCAAAAAAGAATGCGTTCTTCAAAATTGCCTTCATCTGGGCGGCAAGCATACCGTACTGCGAACGATGCCCCTCATCGACAAATGCAATGACATTCTTGCGGGTCATGATGGTAGGCCGACCTGTGGAAATGTGTTCAAGATGACTCTGCACACGCTCCAGCTCGTCGTGTCGAAATTTATGAATCAAGGTGATGAAAATACCGCGCTTACCACGATTTTCATCATAGCTCAATACATCCTGCAAATCCACCACCGACTGAACTATCTCCGGCCGCATAATATCCAGGGCATAGAATTCGGTGTACAATTGTTCTTCGAGCTCAATTCTGTCAACGACGAAGAATATGCTTGGATTTTCAAGACGCACATCATAATACAATTTATGCGCAGCGAATATCATAGTCAGAGTTTTGCCGCTGCCCTGCCAGTGCCAGATGAGTCCTTTATCCTTCTCCTCCTGACCATCAATCTTATCAAGAACGCGCTTCACAATTCTGTTCGCTGCCCTGTACTGCATGTACCGCGTGATAACCTTGGTCGCATTCCCCATTTCCACACGTGCAAACAGAAAATTCTTCACAATATCGAGAAGGCGTTCAGGACTCAGCATCGCTATTTGATCGTCTATTTCATCGATATTTTCTTGATCATGTTCTTCACGCCATTGATGTGTTCTAATTGTATCCTTATCCTGCCAGGGTACAATTGGAAAATACCGCGCCTTACTCTCTACTGCAACGCCGATCTGTACATACTTATACAATTCTGGAACAATATTCTCGTAATCTTTGATTTGAGTAAAAGCATCATACCACGAAACGCCGGCTTTTGTTGGATCCTTGCATTCTATGTTCACCAGTGGTATGCCGTTCACATAAAGCATTATATCAGTACGTATCTTCTCACGCCCGGAATACGTCACCTGACGAGAAACAACGAATTCATTATTGCCATTGTTTCCTTCTCCCTTGATGGGAGAGGGAAAAGCCTGTCCTGAGTGAAGTCGAAGGGGTGAGGGTGCACCATAATCAAACAACTGCACGTACTTAATCACCCGTTCTTTCTCAAACTTCACAGGCACGCCAAACTTGAAGAAATTCATTATCTTCTTCGCCCCTTCTTGCCCGGTCGTGACCAGTTTCAACCCGTTCAATACCTTGCTGATTTCATCATCACCGATGTCAGAATCCGTGTTTATCTTCTGAATACATCTGACAAGCGCGGATACTAACAACGGCTCTTCATAACTCTCCCGCTCCAATTGCTCAGCCAGGATACATTGCCAACCGAGCTTGACTAATTGCTCAACGACATAATCCTCAATCAAAGTCTTTTCCGAGAACTTGTCGCTCATCGTAGTCCTACGGGTTTATTGAGTCTATAGAGCCTATGGGGTCGGTTGAGTCTAAAGAGTCGGTTCACTTTGCTAAATCTTTTGTAAGATATAATGTGAAGTTCATTATCATCTTTGATGTCTTCTCAGCGAATGAGTAAGAATTACCGAACTGTTCCTGAGTAATATAATTCTGATCGAGTGCTACATAGAGTATAGATTGAATTTCTGCAGCGGAGCCATGCGACTGGGTTAGAAATCTTGCGAATTCTTTGTCGGTTTTTCTTGCAAAACCTTCAGCAATATTTGACACGACTGAAACTGATGCTCGTCTGATTTGGTCTTCTAAACCGTAATCCTTTGAAAATGAGCCAGAGGAAGTTATTTTATATATTTCTTTTGTTAATTCTCTTGCCTTTTTCCATGCTTCAATATCTTCAAATCTGTTTATTTTCGCCATTTTTTTCTCCTTTCATTTATTTCAATGTCTTTTGACTCCTTGACTCTCTGACGCAATGTCCCGCTAGACCCCATTGACCCTTCCTACCCTTCGACCCAATAGACCCTATGACTCCTTGGATTATAATCTTCGACAAGCGATTTTTCAGAGAATCTAACCATCTATTTCCCCCTGTTTCTATTATCTAGTAATCTTAGATATGCCTTCTCTCTTTTTATTTCTTGTTCTAACTCTTTTTTACCTGGCAGATAAAGTTTATATTTTCTAACAAAGACTTTATTACTCATTCCTCCAAGAGCATATTCCACAAAA
>JACUUY010000247.1 GCA_014859085.1 Caldifarciminota bacterium | reverse complement strand
CGTTGCTTTACCGGGCAAAATGGCGCTTCTGTGAGAAGTTTATAAGTTTATGCCTGTCCCCAAAGGTCTGGGCCGCTGGTCACCAGAGAATGCTGATGATCTGGTCGGCGGCACGGAGCAGATAGGCGTTTCCATGTCCATCCGTCACTCTCACGACAACATCGGCTAATACCGGGTACGGCTCGACATCCCATTTCGGCCCGTCAAAGGCCATCTTTCTCAATTTATTATCTTCTATTGCGGTTCGAGCCTCATCGAACCCGGTCACCCACACGTCGTATTCCTTATTGACAACCCACAGATAATCGAAATCGACCGACGTGGGGAAAGGCATGGAATCACTTGGCACCACCCAGATGACAGCAAACATGGGGTTCCCGTCAGGCGGGCAGACTGGTTGGAAACCACGGTATAGCTGCGCCTCCACGAATAACTCCCGGCCGCCGATCTCAATGAGTTCGGGCGCGGTCAGGAGTTCATCTATCGGGTAATCCGGGAACCTGCAGCCAACTGATAAGAGCACTACCGTCAGGACAACGCGGATTGCGTGATACATGGCGACCTCCGCTGCAATATCCGTACATACACATGAAATGATACCGCGAAAACCAACCTTGTCAATCTCCCTTTTCTCGCGACCAGGACCAGGGACAGGCATACACTTTTTACACATTTGAACCCGGGGGTATTTGGCAAAAGTAATAAATGTGTATGCCTGTCCCCCGGGGCCTATCTTCACCTTCATAATAGATACATTGCGGCCTTTGTCAATACTTGAGAGAAGAAGCGCGAGAAGGGTCTTGACACAGAATTTGATATTATTATGATTCAGGAAGAAATTAGCGGATTTTAGGCGTTATTCCAGAATGGGAGGCAACCCAACATGGAATATGCAGACATCAAGATCGTTGTTGAGATCAAGAACTACATCGATCTGCACGGCGGTGACTACCCCAACTGGTACGTCGGCCGGGCAGTAGATCCCAAGGAGAAACTTGCTGAACACAGCGTGAATCTGGACCTGGATGACTACGTTTTTCTACCAGCAGCGTCTTTGGAAGATGCCGAGGGTGTTGAGCAATATTTTGTCACGCGCCTGGGCACG
>JACUUY010000012.1 GCA_014859085.1 Caldifarciminota bacterium | reverse complement strand
ATACCCGCAACACGATCGGTATGTCGCAATCAGGGGGCACCGATGTGCGCAGCGCACCGCGCGTCAGCATGAGCGAATCAGCGTGCAGCAGTAACGGCTCAACTGCTCGGCTCATGACTTCTAACCCGCCGGTTGGACCCAGGAAATAGCCGTGGTCGACCGCAAGCATCACGGTACGGCCGGTGTCGGGTTTGATTATCCTTGACAATCTATTCTTCAATCCCCAATCCATGATCTCTCCTTTTCATTCGAAAGTGTACGATGCAGACTGATGTTGGCGGATGCAAACGGATAGAACATCATGATATATTCTCCACACATAGCCTATATAGAAATCGTATAATGTCAATACGTATAAACAGAAGCCTTGACAAACAGGATAATTTGTGTAGAATCCAGCATATAATAATGGATTCTACACAATGGAGGCAGTGATGTTACAGAAAACGTTAGGTCCAACCGGAGCACAACTAATAACCTCTCTCTATAACATAGGGAAGACAATATTTGACGTCAGGGACGTGGAGAAATTGACTGGATTGCGTGGGAATTCAGCCACTGATCTTGCAAGCAGACTCATTAAGCGAAATATCATTGCTCGCATAAAACCCGGAAAATATGTGATCATCCCTCAAGAAATCGGTGATAGTACAAACTACATCGGGAATTGGTACGTAATTGCACGCGAAATCGTAAATAGCAGAGACTACTACGTTTCACATTATAGCGCCATGGATCTACACAACATGGTCACCCATCCTGTGACAACCGTATATATTACCACACCCAAACGCGAATATTCCAAACGTAGATTCGTCGGCAACACAGTTTATGAATTCATCTACACCAATAAACAGAGAATATGGGGAGTTACAGAAATCTGGGTTACGCGGTCCGAGAAAGTCAGGGTTAGTGACATCGAAAAAACAATCGTTGATTGTCTATACCGACCGGAATATTGCGGTGGCATCATTGAGATAACAAAGGGTCTCTGGATCCAGAGAGGATCAATCGACTTCGAAAAACTGCGTAATTACACTCTGAAATTCGGGAAATATGTAATAATCAAAAGGCTCGGATATATATTGGAAAATCTCAATGTTGTTGATTCGAATTACTTGAGAGAATTGCGTATTGAAATAAACGATGAATACTACATTCTGGATCCGTTATTGTCAACAGAAGAACGTTATAAGAATTCATGGAAGATTGTTGCGAATATTGGACCCAAAGAAATAGTCAATAGCGTGACTACCTAACATGATCGAAGCACGAAACCTATTCAGGATAGAATCAAAACTAAAAAAAGGCAACAAGTCCATACCTGTGACATCCATAGAAAAAGATTACGTAATCTCCTGGCTTCTTGTTGGTATCGCTAAGTCGAAGCTATATGACATCTTATGTTTCAAGGGCGGCACGGCTCTCAAAAAATTCTACTTTCGCGATTACCGGTTCTCGGAAGATCTCGATTTCACGCTCATGACAACGACCACTGAAGATGCCATATCTGAGATGCTGCAATCACTGTATGTCAGCGTGGCGAATGATTCAAATATTCACCTCTCACCAAAAGACAAGGAGACGCATGCGAATTCTGTGACTTTCTACATCAATTTCTCGGGGCCATTGGGCGCTGACCCAACGAAAGGTGAGGTCAAGATTGACATCACCATGAACGAAAGAATGATACACGAACCGATTGAGAGATTACTCATGCGCGAGTATGAAGAGTATCAGGACATACCCGACGACGTTATGCTCAAAGTCTATACCCTCGAGGAAATATTTGTTGAAAAATGCGTCAGCGTTCTCGACCGAAGCAGAAATGAACCACGCGATATCCATGACCTGTGGTACTTGACATCAAATAAATGCTGTGAATACGATACGCTTGGTCGCTGCGTAAGCGAGAAAGGCATATATCACCATCTGACCGATTTCGCGCTCCTCAATATGCTCGATGCCAAAGAAAGTAATTACCAAACCCTTTGGCAGAACCGCCTCGATCATCATGTTGTCGACCTGCCTCCTTTTGAAGGTGTGTATCGACAACTGAAGAGAAATCTGAAAGCACTCAATGACGATCTACTGCGGTATCGGGCGTCATAGTATTCCCGGATGGACTGATCATGCTACCCGACGACTACTTCGATGCCCGAACGCATTCGCAGTAGGACGAAAATTGTCAAATTGTCAAGCACCGTCCCCGGTTGACTTTGCCGGACCGGCATATATAATCGTAGCATGAACATTGTGGTGCTTGCATGCCTGATCACGATGCCGATCGACATGGGCGGGTACGTCGAGACACGGCCCTATGTGACGTGGGGTGATTCCACCGATTTCCTCGGTTACAACCGCGGCTGGCTGGAATTCAAGACCGACATGGTCAAATACGGCGCGCAGATCGCGTTCGACCTGATCGTTCCGTATGACACGGGTTCGCCCGGCTACGCTCTGGATAACATCGAGATATCCCGGCTCACCGTGTGGTTGGGCGACGAAAAGGCGAGGGTCGTCGCGGGCAAGCAGAGTCTTTACTGGGGGGTCGGCAGGGTATTCAGGCCATTGGATGTCTTCAACCGCACGAACTATTTCGAGCCCGGGTACGAGCGGGCAGGCTCGAACGCGCTCCTCGGATATCTTTCCCTCGGTGACCTGACCAGCGTCAGGGGTGTTGTCATGCCGCGCGGTGACGTAGAAAAAACCCTTGCCGGCATGCGCACCGGAGCGAATCTCGCGGGCAATGATATCGGATTCACCGTAATGCATCAATCATCAGAGCGCCGGACAATAGTCGGTGGAGAGGTCACCGGCGAACTGGCGGTAGGCTACTGGGGCGAGATCGCCAATACCTGGCACGACACGGTCGATTACAGCCGAATGTCGGCGGGATTGGACTACACTTTTCCGCTCGCTATCTACACCATGATCGAGTACTTCTTTGACGGCAGCGGCGAGTCGGACCCGGCATATTATAATTACACGCTGATCGCCTCCGGCGAGAGACAGACCCTTGCCCAGCATTATCTCTATACCAGCATCGGGCTTCTGTACAATCCGTTTTTAAGACCGTCTTTGAGTGCGATAACGAACCTGAATGACCGAGGAACGATCGTGATTCCTCAACTGAGCTATGGGATCTTCGAGAACGCCGAGATCACTTTGGGATTGAACTATGCCCTCGGTTCGACGGAAAGTGAGTTCAGGAATATCATGCCGTACCGCGGCGCGGTGTATGTATGGGCACGAGTCTACTTCTAATTCGCCATGGGCGAATTTTGATGCATACGGATGAAAGAAGATTCAAACGGATAAAGGCATTCGCCAGAGGCGAATTCAGATGCAAGCGGATGCAAACAGATTCCCCTATCCGCGTGCATCGGTTGTAATCCGTCTGAATCTGACTGTTGACAAACAGTGGAGGGTAATTTGATCGAAACCAAGGATCTTCACAAAGATTACCGGATCGGAAAAGTCCTCTTTCCCGCCCTGCGGGGCATCAATATCAAGATCGCAGAAGGTGAGTTCACGGCGATCGCCGGGCCATCCGGCTCGGGCAAAACGACACTGCTCAACATCATCGGTTGCCTCGACACGCCGACTAAGGGCGATGTCGCCATAAACGGAAGACTGATCAGCGCGCTCAATGCAAGGGAAAAAGCCGACCTGCGCAAGAACGAAATAGGATTCATATTCCAGACTTTCAACCTGATCCCGGTGCTCACGGCCTTTGAAAACGTCGAACTGCCCCTGCTGCTGCTGGACAAGGACGCGGGCAGAAGGAGAGAACGCGTCGTATCGATCCTGGACGAAGTGGGATTGGGTGATTTCGTCAACCGTAGGCCGAACGAAATGAGCGGCGGGCAACAGCAGCGGGTCGCCATCGCGCGCGCCCTGGTCAAGCAGCCGAGCATGGTGCTGGCCGATGAGCCCACGGCCAATCTCGACTCCACAACAGCCAGAGAGATACTTTCATTAATGCAGGTGCTCAACGACAAGCATAAAGCGACTTTCATATTCTCCACGCATGACCAGCTGGTAATGGAGTTCGCGCGCCGCGTCATCCGGCTGCGTGACGGCAAAGTCGCTGCGGACGAATCCAAATGAAGATACTCAATCTTGCCTGGCGCAATGTCTTCCGCCATACCCGGCGTACGATCATCACCGCGGCGGCGATCTCGGTTGGGCTCGCCTCGATGATCATGATGAACACGATGATGAACGGCATGGACAAGATGGCGTCGCGAAATATCATCGACTATGAAACGAGCCACCTCGAGGTATTTGCCAGGGGATACTACCGCGAAGAGGGATTTTTCCCGCTCGATACGATCGTCGAGGATCCGTTATCCCTCACCGAAGAGATCAAGCAGATCAGGGGCGTAAGCGGGGTAGCGCCGCGCGTCAAGTTCCATGCCAGCATTACCAACGGGATCGATGAGCTGCCGGTCCTGGGCGTGGGTATCGATATTGAAGAAGAAAGAAAAGTATTCGACACCCCGGAAGCGGTCGTCGAAGGCAGGTACCTGGAGCAGAACGGCGATGTGCTGATCGGCGCCGGCCTGGCCCGTGACATGGATCTGGAGGTCGGTTCTTTCTTGACGATGATCACCCGGGACCGCAACGGCACCTACAATGCACTGGACCTGGCGGTTGCGGGTATCATTAATTCCGGACACCCTCTCTTTGACCGCAATGCCGCAGTCATCGCGATCGAAGAGGCTCAGGAGCTCCTGGCAATGGAAGGCGCAGTGACCGAGTTGAGCATAAGGGCCAGGAATGAAAACGATCTTGCGCCATTGAAAAGGGAACTATCCGCCGTGATCGGCGAAGAACATGAATTGTACACATGGAAGGAATTGAGTGCGAGCGTCTTTGAGATCTCCGGATTCAAGAGAGCGGCCCAGTTCATGATCGCTCTTGTAGTCGTCATCATTTCCGCGGTCGGTATTGTCAACACGATGCTGATGGCGGTCATGGAACGTATTCCCGAGATCGGCACCCTCAAGGCAATGGGCTTCAGAAAATCCGGGATCATGAAGATGTTCCTGTACGAAGGTGGTATCATCGGCATATTCGGCAGCCTGCTGGGCTGCGCGGTCGGTATCCTCGTATCGCTGTACCTCGTTTATGTCGGATTCGACATGAGCGGCATGTTCGAAGACATGGATATCGGTTATCCTATCAGAATGGTCATAAAGGGAGAGATCGATCCCCGGATGGTCTTCTACGTATTTCTATTCGGGGTCCTTGTCTCGGTCGCGGTCACGCTGTGGCCGGTCCGGAAGGCGACGAAACTCGAGCCGGTCGACGCATTGAGGCATGTCTGATGCAGATATTTAAACTTGCATACAGGAATTTCTTCCGCAACACGCGGCGCAGCATAATATCGGGCATCAGCGTGGCGCTCGCCATCACCGTGATAATTTTTGCCCAGAGCTACATCAAAGGCATATTCGCAAACATGGCCGAAAACGTGACAAAGCTGATCTCCGGGCACATCAGGATAACAACGAGTGAATACGAACGGCGCGAGCGCATGCTACCCCTTTCAGAATCGATAGAGCTGACGCCCGAATTCTACGCGTCGCTGCCCGAAGACAATATTGAGCTGACGTCAGCCCGCATCAAGTTCGGTGTCATTCTGGGTGAAGAGGAATTAAGTGTGCCGGCAATCGGCTATGCTATCGATCCGGAGACGGAGCGCAACATTGCAGGACTCCACCAGAGGCTGGTCAAGGGCAGTTATATCGAGTCCGGCGACCGCGCGGCGATCGTCGGCAAAGGCCTGGCCGAAAGAATGAACATAACGGTCGGCGATACGCTGACCATAATCACCCGGACCGCCTACGATTCACCGGCCGGCATGAACCTGCTGGTAAATGGAATATTCTCGGTCGGCATCGGCGACATAGACCGCAGCATCTTCTATATCCCGCTCGATATCGGCCAGGAATTACTCGACCTTGAGGGCCGGGCATCTGAAGTGGCGCTCCTTATCAGCGAACCCGGCCAGGCGGTCGAGATCGCGCGCGCTATCGAGCTGGGTCCTGAGTACTCCGTGGTCCCCTTTCAGCAGAACATGTTGCTCCAGTATATGAATGTCGCGAACACTATTTATGGGATCATGTATCTCATAATCCTGCTCGTTGCCTGCTCGGCGATCGCCAACACCATGCTCATGATCGTATTCGAGAGAACGAAGGAGATCGGCATGATGAAGGCACTGGGCATGGGCAACATGGCGATCGTGGGCCTGTTCACCATCGAGGCAGGCATCATCGGGATCGTCGGCAGTGCCGCGGGGGCGGTCTCGGGCAGCCTCCTCAGTTACTGGCTGAAGTACCAGGGAATAGATATGAGCATGCTTTCCGCAACGGCATCGGCCGACATACCGTACGGACCGATAATATACCTCGCGCCCACGCCGCTCATTGTTCTCACCGGGTTCCTGCTCGGCTTGTTCATGACAATAGTCGTGGCGTTGCTGCCCATACGCAGGATCACAAAGATAGACCCCGCAAAGGCGTTGAAAACAATATGAAGACAATGAAACTGATGTGCTACCTGGCAATTGCCGGTTTCGGCAGCCTCTCGGCCGAGACCGCTGAAGAAATAATCGCGAAGGTGGACAACAATACCGTCGTCACTTCTTCGAGGTACAGCGCAAGAATGGTCATCAGCATCGGCGGCACCATACGCGAAAAAGAGTTCAACGGTTACAGCGAAGGCAAAGAACTGGCATACATGGAATTCACGGCTCCGGCACGGGACAGGGGAACGAGATTTCTGAAGATCAAGGACGAATTGTGGATGTACCTGCCGACGGTCGAAAGGGCGACCAAGATCGCCGGCCACATGCTGCGTCAGAGCATGATGGGCAGTGATTTTTCGTATGATGACATTGCGGAAAACGAGGAACTGGTCGACCTGTACAATATCGAACTGCTCGACGCCGAAACACTCGATGGCCGGGAATGTTATGTGCTGGAATTGACGGCAAAGGTTGCGGAGGTCAATTACCACTCAAGGAAGATGTGGGTGGACAAGGAGATGTACGTTGCGGTGAAGGTCGAGTTGTACGCCAAGACCGGCAAACTCATGAAAGAAGTCGCGACCACGGAATTCAGGCGCATCGGCAGATACACGTACCCGACATCCGTAAGGATGGTCAATAAATTGCGCCGGGACACGTACACCGAGCTCACGCTGAGCGACGTCGAGCTCGACGTCAAAGTACCGGACCGCGTCTTCACAAGAGCATACCTGGAGAGAAAGTAATCGTCCATAACCGGACAACCGCGAATTGTACCACGCTTGTCGAGAGAAACACCAGCTCTCCGCAGATAAGAAATCCGAAACACATAATGCCGATCCATGATACACGATCCAAGATACATGATGACGGAAGTGCCGTCATTGCGAGTCTTTGCGCAGCAAAGCGAAGCAATCCCACTTCTCAACCGGTCGATTCGCAGATTGTTCCAGGTAATCGGAACGGAACAAACCCGAAATCGTATTCGTTGCTCGTGAATCGTGTTCGTAAGATCATGTAGCGCAAACTGTTCTCGACGCTGCCCGAACTGCAGTTGCCCGCTTGCTCATGGCGAGCGAAGCTTGGCTGAGATTTATTGGGCTATTGGTGACAACCTTACCCTGCTTTGGTCTGTCTTGAATTTTGGTATTGGAAATTTGTATTTGTTCAGGATTTGGAATTTGGGATTTAGGATTTCCTGTACTCCGTGTCTCTGAGTCTCCACGTCTGCCCCTCTTGACAAATTCATGAATCGTAGTAAACTTAGCACATGATGACCGGCAGGGCTGCTACATTCTGGGATATAGAGCGACAACGGACATGGCGGATATACGTCCTGTTCGGTTTCCTGACCCTGCTCTACTTTGTTTCCGTATTCCTCATTGCGCTGCTGTTCAAAGCGACCGTCTTTCTCAGGGAATCCCTGTACGACCCGCACATGCGCTTCCACGCCTTTAGTGCGGATACCCTGTACGTGTTCGCCATCGCCCTCGCCGCCGCAATGATCCACTGGTACTTTTCCAACCGGAACGTCGTGTCCAAAGTCCTGTCGCTTCTGAACGCCCAGCAGCCTGACCGGCGCGACAGGTACCACAATATCTTCAACAATGTTGTCGATGAGATATCGGCGGCTGGCGGCGGCGCGGCGGTTGAGAGGTATGTATTACCGACCGGCTCTTTGAACGCCTTTGCCCTTGCCGACCTCCAGGGACGAAATGTCGTCGGCATTACCGAAGGACTCTTGTCGCGTGCCAGCCGCGATGAACTCCAGGCCGTGGTCGCCCATGAAATCGCCCACATCGCGTCGAACGACTGTCTGGAAACGACGATCACCTGCTCGCTCTTCGGAATGTACAGCGAAGCGCTCGCAAGACTTACCACCGCAATGAACGTCCGGAAACCCAGTGACCGTCCCCTGTTCGAGAAGGAATCGAGCAAGGACGCGCTGACCGTAGGCATTATGTCGATCCCGATCTTTTTCCTGCTTTTCGTCATCGACCTGAGCAGCCAATTGCTCAACATGTTCATCTCACGCGAGAAAGAGTACCGCGCCGACGCCGCAACGGTCCGGCTGACCCGCAACCCATTGAGCCTTACCGGATCGGCACGCACTGGCGTGGCGCTGGCTCTGCCGGCGACCACATACGGCCGATATTCATTCTCAACCCGCAGTACAGCAAACTCGATGAACGAAAAGGTGTGATGGCCACGCTCTTTTCCACGCACCCGCCGCTCGCAAAGAGACTACAGATAATCCTCCACCTCGCACATGCCGATATGGACGCGATCACGGCGCACATAGCGAAAGGGCAGAAAACAAGAAGCCGACAAGAAACGTCTGAAGCCGGCCCACGTATCATGGCGCAGCGCGATGATCAGTGGCTTGGTCCATTCACACTGCTGCAACTGCAGACCCTCGAATGGCTCCGGCCCGAGACGCGGCTGAAGATCGCGGGCCGACAGGAAACGTTCGCGGCCCAGGAAATACCGGCCCTGAGCTATTTCTTTGAAATAAAGGACGACTCGGTTTGGAAGATACGACGCATGTGTCCTGCCTGCCATGAGTGGCTCTTGCCACAGGAATATGAAGGTCTCTACGTGTGGCGTTGCGCCTACTGTGGAGGCATCCTTGCCCAAAAGGGAAAACTCCCCCGGATATTCGTGAGGGAGGAAAAGGGGTTTACAGAAAAAGTGCAGCGGACCGCGTCACTGATCAGAAAAGAATCGAAATTGAAGCATCCTCACTTCAATATTACGCTTGAAACCCCCGGCCGGCGGCACTGTCCGAAGTGCGGCAAAGCAATGCGGCATAAGTTCTACAGTTATGCTTTCCATGTGGAGATCGATGAATGCCCTGAATGCGGCATCATATGGTTTGATGCTGACGAGTTGGAGATCCTCCAGTGCCTGATCGAAATGGAAGCGGATTAGTGTCGCAAAACGGTACGTGCCGCGAAAAAAACATCACCCATATACAGCGAACGTAGAGTCAATGAGTATTTCTTGATAACAGCATTAATATCATTTTCATCAAAATATTGCTTGTAAATTGTAAAGGAACGCCCGTTGTTCAATGTCCTGGCCTGTAACCCTCTTTTCCCCCGGTACTTCTTGCGTACGCTACTCCAGGAGCCATCGATCCACAGCATCTCTGATTTAGGTTTCAAGATCTCCATAAGTTTCTTGAAAAAAACATACTCATCTTCCTCAGTCAAATGACTGATCATGAAAGCAACCAGTGCAGAATCGAAGATCTTTGAGAAAAAACGTACATCAAGGAAATTTCCCCTGATGAAATGAACATCGACATCGGTCAGTTGCTCGTTGACTTTCTTCTGACTCTCGACGAGCATGCTTCGTGACTGATCGATAAGTGTTACTTCTGAACAATTCTTTCCATAGTAAGGAAACCAGTAACCTGTGCCGCAACCAATATCAATGAGATGGCCGAATCCGAAAGCGGCGCAGACCGTTCTGATCGCTCTCACATCTCGCCCATAAGTTTCTGGTTCTGGTATACCCGGACTCTTACCAAGATAGACCTCATCATATTCTGGCGCCCGTGCATCATAGTACGCGCTCAATTCGTCTCGCTGGTCTTCCATAAGATTGTGTGCTAGAATTTTGTTATCTTGCCCTGACGTATCACTGGAACGACATCATAGAGATCATGGCGTACCGCGTGGAGAATGTCATCGCTAAGGTTGTTTTCAACCAGGTACCGGCCGCTGAAACTGCCGAACAGCAGTTCCTTCACCTGATCGCGGGCTGATTCGTATGTAAGCTGGCACAGAGAAGCCTCGGCGCTTTTCTCGATATCGATACCGCTGATGATCGCGCCGCTCGCCAGGTAATCCTCGATCGCGAATACCGGGTAGGCAGCCCCCTTGTCATAGACGATGCGCTCGCCGGTGTCGATCGCCCGCTGCTCGCCCGCCGCAACGACCGTGACATTTCTGGCTTTCTTGCGCGCGGTAATCGAGACGATCCGGCCGACGGACCGGGCATTGAGAAAACAGCCGATGAATACGATATCGTCATCACCGACCAGTTTCGCGCACGCCGCGCCATTCGGCGAGAAGACCACGACCTGCCGGTTGTCGCCGGGCTTGGCACCAAGGAAACTCTGAGGTGATATTGTGTAACGCGCCTGACCGGGCCGGCCCGACATCTCAGCGCCGAGCGATGCAGCCAGCGCCTCGCCATTTCTCCGGTCGCTGACCGGATGGATCGTGAAGCCGTTGGCAACCGCGGTCGTTACAGCGGTGCTGAAGCGCAGCGCGTCCACAATAACGACAATTTCATTATTTTTCAGGGCATAACGCACGCCATCCACACCCCAATCCATTCTCAGCAAGGGCGCCTGCCTCTTTCAGTCACATGGTTCCTGGTTCACAGCCGGGCGGTCATTGCTCACGCACTGCCCTGAAGCGCAAGATCCCTATGTTCTCGATGCCAGCCTCGACGATGTCGCCGCCCTGCATCGGGCCCACGCCGGAGGGAGTGCCGGTGGCGATAACATCCATCGGCTCAAGGGTCATGATATGCGAGACATACGAGATCAGCTCCTCGACGCCGAACACCATTTGATTCGTGTTGCCGCATTGCCGCACTCCGGCATTGACCTTCAGCCAGATGTCGAGGTTCGACGGGTCCAGGCTGTCAGTCGTTACGATCCGCGGGCCGAGAGGTGCAAAGGTGTCAAACCCTTTGGCGATCGTCCAGGGCATGCCGTTCTTCTTCGCCGCGGACTGAATATCGCGTGCCGTTACATCGACCATGACCGTGTATCCCAGGACCGCGTTTCTCACCGCTTCGGGCATGATCGATTTGACCCTGGTCTTCATGATCACCGCAAGTTCGACTTCGTATTCCACGCGCGCGGATGCTGCAGGCAGAACAACCTCGCCCTCGTGGGGAAGGAGCGCGGATGGAGGCTTGAGGAAAAAACTGGGCTCGGCTGGAACACCGGCATTCATCTCTTCGGCATGGGCTTTGTAGTTCCTGGCGACCGCGATGATCTTCGTCGGTCTCAAATCGATCTCACGACCATCGCAGGACAAGATCATGTCCCGCTCCGGCTACCGATAGTTAAAGCAGCGTAATTCAATGATACAATCGATATCATGGATGCGGCAGGATCATGTCGCCACCAGGCTCTTGAGGTCATTGTCCAGATTCGTCGGTACGATCTGAACCAGCCACCCGGCGCCGTACGGATCAAGGTAAAGTTTCGAATAATCTTCCTGGATCACCCGGTTGATCGCCGTGATCTTACCGGTCACCGGCGTCCACAATTTGTATACACGCTCGCTGGATTCGATTATGCGGACGAGCGCTTCCCCCTGGTACCGGGTTTCGTTCAACCTCGGGTATTCTATGTTTGCGATCTTCCTTATCGTAACCAGGAGCATGTGATGAATACCGATCAATACCCTGCCCTCATCCTCGACTTTCACCCATGAGTTCTCCGGGATCAAATACAAACCCCCGGGTACCGGAAGATCTTCGAGCACCTTGGATTGCTCCGCTTCCTGCTCAACGATCCTCTTTCTCGCTAGCGCCCGGGACACGATACTGCGCAGATCATTGGGCGTGAAAGGCTTGGGCAGATAGTCAAATGCGCCGAGTTTGATCGCTTCCACCGCGGTCCTGATCGACGGATAGCCGGTGATCATTATCATGAGCGTATCAGGCTGACGCTGCTGCATCTTCTTGAGCAGATCCAGGCCGCTCATCCCGGGCATCATCAAATCGGCTATTATCGCGTCGTAGTGTTTCTTCTCCTGGTACTCCAGCGCCTGCTCCGCGCTCATTGCGGTTTCTATTGCATATTCATCGCTGGCGAGCGCGCTGGCGATGCTCTTGCATACTGGCAGTTCATCGTCAACCACCAGGATCTTGAACTTACTTGACACTATCATCCTCCTTTTTCGCATCACCTGAATCTGTTATTGGTAAACTGATCACCATCGCAGTACCCTGACCGACCATGCTCTTCACCTGGATACTGCCGCCGTGTTGCTGGATTATGCCGTAACTTATTGCCAGGCCAAGACCCGTGCCTTTAGTCCCTTTGGTCGTAAAAAATGGGTCAAATATCTTTTTCAGATGCTCCTCGGGAATGCCCTTGCCGGTATCCTGAAATTCAATCTCAACATGGCGGGCATCCTCTGACATGCGGGAACGGATCGCCAGGTTACCGCCGTCCGGCATTGCATCCATTGCGTTCATTATGATGTTCGTAAAGACCTGTTTTATCTTGTTCACATCGATCATGATCGGTGCTAATTCACTCGTGAGTTCGGTGACGATCCGCACCCGGTTCACCAGAGCATGGGTCTCCATGAGCAGCATCGTGCTTTCGATCACACGGTTGATATCAACCGTCACTCTTTCCGGCGGCGTCTGTCGCGCGAATTCGAGCAAGCCGCTGACAATGGAACCGCACCGTTTTGTCTCATCGATTATCAACTGGAGATTCTGCCGGCTCGATTCATTCGTTTCCAGGTTCTCGAGCAGAAGATAGCTGTTGAGCATGATCGATGTGAGGGGGTTGTTCAGCTCGTGGGCAACACCGGCTCCAAGCTTGCCCAGCGATGCCAGTTTATCGGACTGGACCAGGATAGCCTCGGCCGCTCTCAATTCATCCGTTTTCTCCTTGACCTTCTGCTCGAGGGTCCTGGTCAGCGTCTGGTAGCCCTCGGTCGCTTCTTGAAGGGCGGCGGCCATCTTATTGAACGAATCACCCAGAAACCCGATCTCGTCGGTGGTGTGTATCTCCACCCGCTGCGACATATCACCCTGTGCCACCTTGCCCGTGGCCAGCGCCAGTGCTTTGACCGGCTTCACGATATTCAACGTCGTGTAGTTCGCGATCACAATAAGCAGCACCACGATGACGACCGCGATACCCCAGAACGTATATATGACACGATTCCTGAGATCGACGTAAGGTGCCTCGAGCATGCCGACGTAAAGCATCCCGATTATGTCGCCCCTGATATCCCTGATCGGCTCGTAAGCGGTCATGTACCAGGCATTGACGACGAACGCCCGGCCGATCCAGGGTTTTCCCTTGACTATTACCTGCTCATACACTTCCTCTGACACGCGCGTACCGATGGCCCTCTCCCCTTCCACATTCATGACGTTGGTCGAGATCCGTGCATCATCAAGAAAGATCGTTGCCGTTCCCATCTCTCTGCCCTTGTACAACTCGCCGAGATAGACCGTATTCTTCACCTTGTCCACGATGTCGTAGTTGCGATTCAGCATATACCCGCCGTACAGCACGCCGACAAACCGGCCATCATAGTCAAGAACCGGCGCCGCGGCTTTAATGAACATCCCGGACGTCTCTTCGGTTTTGTCCAGGGGCCTGGACTTGAGCGTCGGGATCAATTTGATCCGCGCGCGCTCGACGTAGTTCGCGCCGATCTTCTCCATCTCCTCTTCCGGCACGATGACCGTGGCCGTGACCGGTTCCTTCCGCTGCAGCACCCAGTCGGTCACAGCATCATCCGGACGGTCACCGAATATGCCGGGATTGTGCGCCCGCACCAATATCCTGCCCTGGTGGTCCGTGAGGGTGAGTATATCGAGCGCATTATCTTCCCGTATCTTCTGTAGTTCCCGGCGCAGCCGGTCATGATCGCCGCTGCCCAGGGCATCTTTTATGAAAAACCGCTCTGCGATCAGACGTATCTTCATTCTGACCGTCTCGCCTTCGCCGTGATAGACCTCGCGCGCCGAGTTAAGATCCAGCCTGACCTTATCCTGCGCCTGCCTGATGATCGTTGATCCGATCATGTGTATCCCGACTACCGTCAGAACGAACACGCCACTGATGATCACCAGCGAGAATATGATGATCAATTTCAACCTGAGCGGAAAACGGAAGGTCAACATTGCGGACCCGGGTTCTTTCGAGACGATCCCAACCCTGTGATATGTTCGACGAATTCATTCACGACTTTCTGGAACTTTCCGCCTTCGCCCGCGGAAATCCACTCCAGCTTGAACCGGCGCTCATCAATACCCAGCTCCCTGAGCAGGACCCTGAGCATGTAGAACCGGCGCCGCGCCTTGTAGTTGCCCGATATGTAATGGCAATCACCAGGATGGCACCCGGTTATCAGCACGCCATCGGTTCCAGTTCTGAATGCGTCCAGTACGAACTCGGGTTCGATCCGGCCCGAGCACATCGTTCTTATCACCCTGAAATGCGGCTTGATCTGCAGCCTCGACACACCGGCCAGATCGGCACCGGCGTAAGAACACCAGTTGCAGCAGAACACGAGGATCCTGGGATGAAATTCCTTCATTTAGAATTGATGCTCCAGCGCCTCGACCATTGCATGGATCTGCCGGCGCGTAAAGCCATACTGTTCCATCGCGCCTGAAGGACAGGCACTCACGCATGTGCCGCAGCCCTTGCACAAAGCTTCATTGACATGGGATTTCCGGCGTTCATTCTCGGTGACTATTTCGATCGCTTCATATGGACAGACCTTGCTGCAGACCCCGCACCCGGCACACAGATCCTCATCAACGTATGAAACCGCGGCCTCCGCGTAATACTTGTCGTGCGCAATGATCGTCGCGGCCCGCGCGGCTGACGCCTCGGCCTGGCTTATCGTTTCATCGATGCTTTTCGGGCTATGGGCCATGCCCGCAACGAAGATACCCTCAGTGGCAAAATCAACCGGCCGCAGTTTGACATGCGCTTCCAGGAAGAAACCATCGCTGTTCAACGGAACCTTTAACATCTTTGCCAGATCCCCATTGTCCTTGTTCGCTTCAATGCCCGCTGACAGAACTACGATATCCGGGTTCAACTCGATAACCTCACCCAGAATCGGCTCCAAAAGGGACACTGAAAGCGTATCGCCTCTTGTTTCTATAGCGGGTTTCCTGTCATCATCGTATCTAATGAAGATAACCCCTGCTTCGCGCGCCTTGCGGTAGTAATCCTCACTGAACCCATAGGTTCTCACATCGCGGTAGAAGACGTAGACATTGATATCGGCCGCCAGCTCATAGAGACGCAGGGCATTCTTCACCGCCTGGGAACAGCATATCCGGCTGCAATACTGGTGGGCCTCGTCTCTCGAACCAACGCACTGGATCATGACGACCGATCTGGCCTGCTCGAGCATATGCCTCAACCCCGGGTCCTGGATCATCTTCTCGAAATCCTTCTGGGTCACGACCCTTTTGTCTTTTCCGAACAGGTAATCGTCTGGAACATGTTCGGAGGCGCCCGTGGCGACGATGACAACCCCGTGTTCGATCTTCACTGAACCGCCATCGGCCGTACGCACTTCTGTCTCGTAGTTACCGACAAAACCCTTTATCGACCCCGGCACGGCACCCGTGAAAACGCGGATCCGCTCGTTCCGCTGTACTTCTTCGGTTATGCTCTTCACAAAATTCTGGACATTCCGTCCTTCGAGGGTATGGAAAATATGTCTCAAATGACCGCCGAGCGATGGCTCGCGCTCAATCAGGAACACCTCAAAACCCTGTCTGGCCAGGGAAAGGCTGGCTGTCATGCCGGCAATACCGCCCCCTATCACCACGGCCTTCTGTATCACCGGTATCTCGACGCGCTTGAGCGGTCTGAGGAGACGCGCCTTGCACACCGCCATGTTCACGAGATCCTTTGCCTTGGCCGTAGCATCATCCGGTGCATTCATGTGTATCCAACTGCACTGGTCACGTATGTTTGCCATCTCAAAGAGGTACGGATTCAGCCCGGCCTCCTGTATTGTCTCCCGGAAGAGTGCCTCATGGGTACGCGGCGTGCACGAGGCCACAACGACACGATTGGCCTTGTGCTCGCGGACGACCTCGACGATCCTTTTCTGGGTATCCTGGGAGCAGGTATACAGGTTGTGCTCGGCATAGATCACATCGGGGAGCGATCTCACATATTCGATCACTTCCGGCACATTGACATAACCGCCGATGTTGATGCCGCAATGGCACACGAATACGGCGATCCGGCTCTCCTGCGCCGTCGTGTCGACTTCGGCCGGGATAGCCCTGCGCGAAGTCAGGCTCTTGCGCGCCGAAGCCAGGAGCCCCATTGCCTTTGCCGCCGCGGCCGAGGCCTGGGTCACGGATTCGGGTATGTCCTTCGGACCCGACGCCACGCCGCAGGTATAAACGCCATCCGTCACCGTATCGACCGGCATGAATTCGGACGTTTTGAGGAAGCCGTGATCGTTCAGCAGCACCCTGAGCCGCTTTGCCATAGCTGGAGTATCATCCTTCGGCACCAAGCCGACGGCAAGCACCACGAGGTCGAATTCCTCCTGCTTGATCTCGCCGCTCTCGCTCTCGTAGCATACGATCAGATTCTTGGTCTCGGCCGCCTCGCTGATCTTCGAAATGCCAGCCCGGACAAAACGGACGCCGTGTTCGCTCCGGGCGCGCTCGTAATAGGTCTCGAAGCCCTTGCCCGAGGTCCGGATATCAATGAAGAATATCGTCGTGTCGAGCGGCTGCCGGGAATGTTCCTTTGCGATTATCGCTTCTTTTATCGAACAAGTGCAGCATACCGATGAACAGTAGCTCTTGCCCGAATGCGGATCCCTCGAACCCACGCACTGGACAAAAGCGATCCGGCGCGGTTCAGCATGGTCGCTGGGTCTTACGATGTGGCCTCCGTACGGGCCCGAAGCCGAGAGTATGCGCTCGAATTCGATCGATGTCACGACGTTCGCGTACCGGCCGTAACCGTATTCGCTCCTTCCCCTTGCGTCATATTCATCGAAGCCACAGGAGAGAATTATCGCTCCCACGTTGATATCGATGATTTCTTCCTTCTGCTTGAAGTCGATCGCACCCGCTTCGCAGAATTCAGTGCAGATCTGGCACTGGTCGGTCGCCAGATGGACACACCTCTTCTCATCGACGATCGCGAGATTGGGAACGGCCTGCGGGAACGGAATGTAGATCGCTGACCTCTTGCGCAAGCCCTGGTCGAATTCATCAAGTACGGGAAGGGCAACCTTGTCCGTCGTTTTCTTGAGCAGATCGGCGGCGGTCGGACAAACTGAAAAGCATGCGCCGCAAGCCATGCAGACCGGCGAACTCGCGTCAAACGGAGGCGCCACCTTTCTCTGGTCTCCGCGCTTCGCAAAACCCAGGACGCTCCGTCCCATGCGTTCGCTGCAGACCCGCACGCAGAGCCCGCAGAGGATGCAACCTTCATTGGGGCTCGTGAAGCGTGTCTTAGTGACACCCAGCCGGGCAGCGACATCCCTGACCTTTTCCGAATCCGGAGCCCGGGCCATGATCAATTCGATCATCAGACGCCGGATATTCTTCAGTTCATCGGTATCCGTACGGACTTCGAGGCCCGATTCGACCGGGTACATGCACGAGGCCTGGATCGATCTCCGGCCGTTCTTGTCGACCTCCACGACACACAGACGGCAGGCGCCATAGGGACTGAGCGCCTGGTGAAAGCACAGCGTCGGTATCGGAATATTTAATTTCTGGCAAGCCTGGAGCAAGGTCTTGCCCGGCTCCATCTGAACTTTTTTTGAGTCTATCAACAACTCAACCATTGTCATCCTTTTTCAAACCGGCGAGGAATGCCCGTCCCTCTTCAGTATCGAGGTCGCATCGCAGGCAGCGCCGCGCCTCTCTTACGGCCATCTCTTCGGAATAGCCGAGCTCGATCTCGCAGAAATTACCGACCCTGTCCTGGACCGACAGCTTCGGCATGGCAACCGCGGCGAATTGAGCGATCTCATGTTCGGTCATCTCGACCGGTCTCAGATACTCGGTCGGTCTGGTCCTGGCGTATGTCACGTGCCATTCGATGCCCCTGACGTAATGGTCGATAGATTCGGCGGCAATCTTGCCGTCGGCGATCGCCTCGATCGCCGTGCTCGGTCCCCGGACCGCATCGCCGCACGCAAACACTCCGGGCCGGCTCGTCATTAGATTGCCCGCCGCGACCTTGACCGTACCCCAATCGGTCAGTTCCACAATGCCCCTAATAAAATCCACTCTCGGCCGCTCGCTGATCGCCGATATGAGCGAATCGAACTTTTCGACGAATTCCGAACCCGGTATGGGCACCGGCCGTCTCCTCCCGGACCTATCGTAGCCGCTCAGCTCCATTTTCTGGACTTCAACCAGCAGGCGGCCATTATCGGGAAGGATCCTCTTGGGGGCGGCAAGCAAGACTATCTTCACGCCCTCTTCAAGCGCGCCGTTGATCTCTTCATAGAAAGCCGTCATTTCATTTCTGGTACGCCGGTAGTATATCGTTACCTCGCAGCCGAGTCTCCGGGCAACCCGCGAGGCATCGATCGCCGAATTGCCGCCGCCAATGATGCAGACCCTTTTGCCCGGATCGACCTTTTGCCCGCGGTGAATGGAGTTCAGGAATCTCATCGCCGGCAAGACCCTGGGATGATCATCACCGGGGATCCCGAGGCCGATGGACTCGTGAGCGCCGACCGTGACGAGGACCGCTTCGTGCCCCTGGCGGAAGATATCATCCAGCGTGAGGTCTTGCCCGACCTCGGTCTTGGTCTTGATATCGATACCGGCCCGCAGCATGCGCGCGATATCGGATTCGAGCACGGACCTGGGCAGCCGGTATTCAGGCACACCCAGCCATAACATTCCACCGCAGCGATCCGTCGCTTCGTAGACGGTTACTGCGTAACCTTTGAGACGCAGGTAATAGGCAGCGGTCAAGCCGGCCGGCCCGGCACCGACGACCGCCACTCTCCGGCCCGTGTCCGGCAAAGGCGGTGGGGATTCGATCTCGATCTTGTTTTCGCGCGCCCAGTCGACAACGAACCGCTTGATCGCCCGGATGCCTATGGGATCGCCGATCTCGCTGGCGCGGCACATTATGCGCTCGCACGGGTGGTGGCATATTCGGCTCACGGTCGCCGGCATTGGATTATCCTCAGCGACGACCCGCAGCGCGTCGCGGAACTTTTTCCTAGCAACATAAGATATATATAGCTGAGCCTGGGTATTTATCGGACACGTATGCTGGCACGGCGATGAAATGATCTCTTTGCAGACGACGGCCGGACAGCGCTTCTGCGCAATGTGCGCCTCATATTCATCCCTGAAATGCTTTGTCGTGGAGAGCACCGGATTTGCCGCGGTTTGGCCCAGACCGCACATCGAGGCCGCTTTCACCACGTTCCCGAGATCCTCGAGAAGTTCGATATCACCCGGTCTGCCCTCGCCCTCGGTGATCCGCTTGACGATCGCATACATCTGCGCGATGCCTTCGCGGCAGGAAGCGCATTTACCGCAGGACTCGCCCTTCAGGAACTCAAGGAAATATTTCGCAACATCGACCATGCACGTCCGCTCATCCATCACGATCATTCCGCCCGAGCCCATGATCGAGCCGGCCTCAGCAAGACGTTCATAGTCGACCGGCAGGTTGATCAACCCCAGCGGGATGCACCCGCCTGAGGGACCGCCGGTCTGGATCGCCTTGAACCTCCTTGCCCGGGCAATACCGCCGCCGATATCCAGGATCTCGTCGAGCCTGATGCCCATGGGTACTTCGATCAGACCGGTGTTGTTTACCTTGCCGACCAGCGAAAAGACCTTGGTGCCTTTGCTCTTTTCAGTGCCGATGCGCGCAAACCATTCATGACCGCGTCCAATGATGACCGGGACATTCGACCATGTCTCAACGTTGTTGATGTTTGTCGGCTTCCCCCGCAGACCGGATTCGGCCGGATACGGAGGCCGCAGACGCGGTTCGGGCGGCCGGCCCTCGATCGATGCGATCAAGGAAGTCTCTTCGCCGCACACGAAAGCGCCGGCGCCCTGGCATATCGAAAGGTCAAAGCTGAAATCATTACCCAGAATATTTGCACCCAGCAGACCGCATGCCCGCGCGTCGCTGATGGCCCGGCGCAGCCGATCGATGGCCAGCGGGTATTCAGTACGCACATAAATGTAACCGGCACTGGCGCCGATCGCATACGCGCCGATGAGCATACCCTCGATTACCGAGTGGGGATCGCCCTCAATGATGCTCCGGTCCATATAGGCGCCGGGATCACCTTCATCCGCATTGCAGATCAGGAATTTGGTATCGCCGGCCGACTTGCGGCAAAGATCCCATTTCATGCCGGTCAGAAAGCCAGCGCCGCCCCGGCCCCGCAGGCCGGATGCCTTCACTCCAGCGATGACGTCCTCAGGGTTCATCCCCTGCAGGACTTTGCTAAGCGAAGAATATCCGCCCCGGGCTATGTACTCTCCGATATCCTCAGGATTGATATAACCGCAATTGCGCAACGCGATCTTAAATTGTTTCCTGAAAAAAGGAATATCCCCATATCTGGGAATTGCCTTTGTATCACCCCCCATCGCGCCGTTGGTCAGAACGGCTTTCTCATCGAGAACAATAAGATAGTCCTCATCTGCCCGCCACGATGCTTTATCGACCGGCAGCGTGCCCCGGGCAAGGTGATTCAGTATCTCGCCGGCCTTTTCAGGGTCAAGCCGGGTGAAGGTGACCCTCGGGGCTCCGGGCACCAGGACATCGATCAAGGGTTCTTGCTGGCAGAAACCGATGCAGCCGACCGGAATGACCGCTAGCTCCCTGCCGGCACGCGTTGCATTCGAAGCAAGCAGATCGAATATCGGGCCGGCGCCGGTCGCAATGCCGCAGGTCGCCATGCCCACGGTTACCCGCACTTTATCGCGCGGATACAACGAGGCCATTCCCTGCTGCCTGACCGCTCTTAGATCCTCACCGCTATTCAATCGCATCATTTGTATTGTTTGAGAATAGTCAGAAGTTGAGCCGGCCGGACATTGCCGTAAGTGTCGCGGTCGATCCGGACCGCCGGCGCGATACTGCAACAGCCGATGCAGCGCACGTTCTTGAGCGTGAAACGCATGTCTTCGGTCGTTTCGCCATCGGCGATGCCAAGTTCCTGCTCGATACGGTCAAGGATACGGGCAGAACCGCGCACATGGCAGGCCGTCCCCCGGCAGATCGATATTGTATGCCGGCCCACAGGGACGAGGCTGAAGGCGTTGTAGAATGTGGCGATGTTGTATACCTGGCTCAACGGCACGTCTATCTCCGAAGCGACATAACGCAGCAGACGCTCAGGCAGATAATTGTATTGCTCGCTGATCGTCTGCAGAATGGGCATGAGGTTGTTCCTGTCCCGCGTACACTCTCTGAATATCTCTTCAACGCGCCCCCGGTCTTCCGCACTCAATTCCGGCTTCTCTTCAGGAGCCGGCTGTATCACCTGCCGGACCGGACAATTGGCTGCGCACAAACCGCAACCCGTGCATTTTTCCTCATCGACGAAACGCGGTTTCTTGCGTACGGTTACGATGAAATTGCCGGCCGAACCGCTCAACTTGTCCACCTCAGCGTTGGTGACGATCGTGATGTTCGGATGGCGCGCGATGCTCACCAGTTTCGGCGCAAGTATGCACATCGAACAGTCATTCGTCGGAAACGTCTTGTCCAGCTGCGCCATCACCCCGCCGATGCTCGCATCTTGCTCAACGAGGTAGACCTTGAATCCGGCGTCTGCAAGGTCCAGGGCAGCCTGTATGCCGCTGATGCCGCCGCCCACGACCATGGTCGCGCCGACCACTTTACTTTCCATTTTCGCCTTCGCCTTCGGGTATTCTCTGAAGGAGATCCCGGGTCGGAACGCGGTTCATGCGTAGACCAAGGGACCGCTCGTCGATGCCCAGAGCCAATCCGAGCACCTGGGGGTAGTACAGCACCGGCATGTTATACTCCTCATCGAATTTCTGCTCGATCTTCCTCTGGTTATCGTCGAACATAACGCTGCAGAACGGACACATCAAGACGATCGCATCGGCTTTCTGCGCGGACAGCTCCCTGAGCTTTGGCCGGGCGATCGAATACGCGAGTTCCTCGCTGATCGCGAGGACACCCGCGCCGCAACACCTCAGCTTCTGCTCATAGTCGATGGTCTCGGCGCCGGTCACCCTGATCAATTCATCGAGCGAGAAAGGATGCTCAGGGTCCTCGGCATTCGCGTAGATCTCAGCCGGTCTGAGATAGTGACATCCGTAGTGCGCGGCAAACCGCAAGCCGGCGAGATCCCTCTTCACGAGCGTTCTGATGTGTTCGATACCTATATCCTCGTGAAGGATCTTCACGAAATGCTTGACCCGTATCGAGCGGCCCATACGGTATTCAACACACTGCCTTCTCAAGGTCGAGATCATCCGTGCCTTGGCGTTGAAATTCTCTTCCATATATTTGTTGACCTCGGTCAAGGAACTCGTACAGGCGCTGCAGAGCGTGCAGATATCCACATCGCACATCTCGGCCGCAAATATGTTCGCCGCCGCGGTCATCATGAAGGCCTCGTGATTCACCGACTTGAGGGGAAAACCGCAGCATTCAAACCGGTCGATATCGATGAACTCGATCCCCATAGCCCGGGCCACTGCTCGCGATGCCATTTCATAATTCCTTGCCCGGCCCAGGACCGTGCATCCGGAATAGACCGCAAATCGCATCAGTCCGCTTTCCCCGCTCCTGATACAATACGGTTCAAACCGGTGATCTCCAGTATCTTCCTCATCAGACCCTTTGTTTTCCCTACTTCGGGAAGACCGAGCGCCGTCCTCTTCTTGTTGTCGAACTCGTCTATGTCGTATAGACGTCCGAACTTGCCGAGGGTTGCGATCTGTTGTTTGAAAGCCGGATGGATAAAACCCTCTTTGACCGCAAGGTTCTTGACCGCGGTCATCACGTCGGTGAACTTCACGCCCTGGGGACACCGGTCAGTACAGGCATAGCAGGTGGAGCAATACCAGATGAAATCGCTCCTGAGCACCCGGTCCTTCATGCCGAGGATGATCATGCGTATGATCTTGCGCGGGTTGTACCGGTCATCGATCTCACGTATCGGACAGCTCGCCGTGCATATCCCGCACGCGAAACACAATTTTATGTTCTCGCCACCGGGCTCCGCGGCTATTTCATGCTTGAACTGCGGAACAAAGTCGCGCATCAGCGGCCGTAGAACCTGAGGTGCTTCTCGATCTTCTTTATGAGCACCTGGGTATCGACCGGCTTGTCTATGTAGTCGTCGGCCAGATGATCAATGGCAATGTCCACCGCATACTCGGGCTTCGACAGCTGCTGGCCGACGGCGGTAAGCATGATTATCGGAATCGGCCTGGTCTGCTCTAATTTCCTCAGTTCATAACAGACGGTGTAGCCGTCCTTACCCGGCATTATCACATCGAGCACGATCAGATCCGGATTCTCGTACTTCGCTTTGGCAATGCCTTCTGCGCCGTCTTTGGCGGTTATAACATCATAACGGTGGGCCATGAGTATCTGCTTGGTCGCATCAAGGAAATCAGGGTCATCATCAACGAGCAACACCTTCGCTCTGGTCCGTGGTTCGGCCGCGGGCGGCGCAACGCCCGCGAGCAGTTCGCTGATCTTCTTCAGCAGTTCCCTGGCATCAACGGGCTTTGCGAGAAACCCGTCTGCCTTGTGCTCCTTTGCCATGTTGGCGACATAACTTTCAACCGACGTGCCGAGCCCGGTCAGAAAAAGAACCGGCATCGATGACCAGTTCGGGTCTTCCTTAAGATCGCGGCATACCGAAAACCCGTTGATATCGGGCAGCATCGCGTCGAGAATGACCATGTCGGGCTTCTCCCTCCTCACCATTTCGAGACCGGCCTTGCCGCGGTCCGCGGTCAATACATCGTAACCGGCATTCTCAAGAATGATGCGGTTCGCTGCAGCCGCATCAACATCTCCATCAAGGATCAGTATCCTGAATTTTTTCATTGTGCTTCTCCTTTGCTTGGCAGTGGCTTTGGCAGATACACGCTGAAAGTACTGCCCTGATCCAGCGCGCTCTCAATCGCCAATTTCCCGTCATGGATGTCGATTATCTTCTTAACGATGGCAAGTCCGATGCCGCTGCCGGCCGCGCTGCCTTCCCTTCTAACCCTGAAGAACTCCTCGCCGACCCGCGGGATATCCTCCTGGGGTATGCCCGCGCCCGTATCGCTGATATCGAGCACCCAGAAATCATCCGAATCCTTCAGCGCCACCGTGACGGTGCCGCCTTCCTTATTGTATTTTATTCCGTTGTTGATCAAATTAACCAGGACCTCTTTGATCATCTCCCGCTCACCGTACACGATCGCGGCGCCGTTGCCCAGCCGGGAGGTAACGGTGATCTTATGCTCGACCGCGAGCGGATTGATAAGTTCGATCGCTTCTTCAACGACCGGTTGCAGGGCGAATTGCCGGAATCCCTCCTGCAGTTTCAGTTCCTCGAGCCGCGAGAGTTTAAGCCACCGGTCAATGAGCGCGAGGAGTTCGGACAGCCGGACCTTCATCCTCGTCATGATCCGGGACTGCTCGTCGGATATGGAACCGGCAAAGCCGTTGCGCAGGACTTCGAGGTACTGCATCACGGCAACGAGCGGTATCCGTAGCTCGTGCGATACCATGGAGATATAGTTCTGCCGCATCTTCTCCTTCTCGTCACGCAGCCGCGCGGCTTCCAGCAGCGCCATCCGGCTGGCGAGGGCGCGCTTCGTGATGATCCTCAGTTGATCCGGGGAGAATGGTTTCGGCAGGAAATCGAAGGCCCCGACCTTCATCGAATCGACCGCCGATTCGATCGTGGCGAAGCCGGTGATCACGATCGACACGATCGTCGCATCCCGCTCCCGGATCCTGCTCAGTACCTCAATACCGCTGAGACCGGGCATCTTGAGATCGACGAACACAACGTCGGGCCGGAATTCGTCGAGCACGGCAAGACCGGATTCACCATCATGGCGTACCTCAACGACATAGTGTTCCTGGCTCAGGATCTGCGCACAGGCATCGCAAATGGCCTTCTCATCGTCGATTATCAGAATTCTAGGAGATTCCATGTGTTTAGGGTAATTATATACCGACTCGCCTGAAAGTCAAGAAATGGCTACCCGGCGCTCCACGCGAGAAGTCGCGCGTTTCCGTACCTATTTCACGACGGGCGGTTCATTCAATCCGTATGATGGGCTCGACATGTACCGTGACTTCAGCTCCAGGGACGCACTCCTTTATCGCCCGCTCGACGTCTGAAGCCGTCCCATGCGCGTCCTCGAGATGGATGTCCCCTCTCAACCGTACGTGGATCGTGATCTCGATCCGCCCTCCGTAATCATGGACATGGATGTGGTGGACATCGCTGACACCGTCGCAGCCCGACGCCGTGTCGCGGATCCGGTCGACGAGTGCCGCCGGAGGCGCCTGCCCGATCAGAATATTACCTGATTCCTTGATGATGGAAACGCCGCTGTAGGCAATGATCAGAGCAACCGCCATGCCCATGACACCATCAAGACCGTAGAGGCCGAACCGGAAAGAGAAAAACCCGATGACCACGAGGACCGTCGAGATCGCATCGGTCCGGTGATGGACGGCATCCGCCTTCAATGCCGCCGAGCCGATCCTCCGGCCGAGTCCCGCGGCCACCTGGTAGAGGAATTCCTTGATCAATATCGATACGACGAGCACCGCGATCACGAACGCATCGCTTCTGATCGGAACCGGGTTCAGCAACCGCTCCAAGCCGCTCATCAGGAACTCCACACCAACCACGATCAGCACGCAGGCGACCACGATCGCCACGATCCTCTCGGCCCGGCCATGGCCAAAGGGATGCTCAACATCGGCCGGTCTCGTAGAAATATTGAAGCCGAAGATGACGATCACCGAAGTTATGACGTCGGACAGCGAATGGATGGAATCGGCGATCAGCGAAACGCTGTTCAGAAGCGTTCCGAGCACGAACTTCACCGCGGACAGAACAACATTCAGCGCGATGCTTAGAAAACCTTCAAAGTACCCGTAGTTCCTTAGCCGGCTGCCTTGATCGAGGCGAAAGAACGCGACCAAGGAATCAATCATCCTGTCGATCATATAACCCCGTGTTCTGCGGCCGCCTGACGATCAGATAGCGGCGGACCCTGCAGTTACTGCTCTTCTATCTCCGCAAGCAGACGCAACGCATCCGGCTTGTCATCGAGCACGTAATCCGCCTCATATGTCGGTTCCGTGATCTCCAGCACCTTGTTCAAATACCAGCGCGCCTTCTCATGATCCTTTTTCTTGATGTATACCTTACCCATGTCAACATAGAGGAGCGCGTAATTCGAATCCAGCGCGATACCTTTGTCCAGCGACTCTATTGATTTCTTCAGGTTACCGCCCAGCAGCCCGGGCAACTCGTAATACAGCATGGCCTGGGCATCGAGCGCGCCGATATGCTTCGGGTCGAGTTCGAGCACGCGTTCGATCTCCTTCCTGACTTCCGGCACCAGGACGAGAGAATTGAGCACGCCTTTGGTCTGACCCACGCGGCCGATATTCACCATGTACCAGAAATGGGCATCCGGCGAATCATCATCGAGCTCCACCGCTTGGCGGCCATAATCCCGGCCCTTGTAGTAGAGTTCCAGCTTCGCGTCCTTGTCTTGAGTCCGGTCACCCAGCAGATAGTGCACCTTGGATAGCTCATACAACGCCCGGGCATTCGCCGGGTCGCTCTTTGCGAGATCACCGAGGATCGAAGCACTCTCGTCGAGATTTACACCATTCAGATGCCTCGTCTCATAGAGATGCACTGCATGGTCGATCAGCGAATCGGCATTCTGGGCCAATGACACTGCGGCCAGCATCAGCATGAACAACACGGTCTGTTTACCCATTATTCCTCCCTTTTTTATCGAACACTACGTTACATCTTTCCAAACTGAGCACAATGTTCTGTCCTGAATCCTGATCCAGCATTCCAACCCCAACCCATAGACTATCTCTTAACGAGCATCGTCGTGATCGTAAAATAATTGATGACCCGCTGTTTGATACGGTCATACTGATATAGGATCTTCGGCCGCTCGTTTATCTTGACGCTGAAGCTCGCAATATTATCCGTGATATAGACCGCCTCCTTCTTCATAGCCAGCACACTCTGACCCGACCCCCCGAAGCCGAAGGTATATCCTGCCCGTCGCGCCTCCCTGATAACATCCCCGTTGACCCGGTTGAAAGGATAGGAGATGCAGGATATCGGGCCGATCGCCGCTTCAATGATGCGCTTCGACTCAAGGAGTTCGTACTCGATCTCGCACCGCGTCAGTCTCGTCAGATTACGGTGGCTCACAGTATGCGATCCGAACTCGATGCCCCATTCTTTCATTTCCCGGATCTCATCCCATGACAGGTGCCGGCTCCGCTCGCTCAGCACGGGGATGTCCCAATGGTCCCTGGCCCCGATGTAGCCGGCGATCAGGAAGACGACCGCCCGCACGCCGTGCTTCTTGAGGATCGGGAATGCATGCCGGTACACGCTCTCGTCGCCGTCATCAAAGGTAATGACCAATCCAGCCTCGCCTTCGGCGGGCATGACGACCCTGGACGTGCGGCAGGCCAGTTCGATGAACCGCTCGAATTGCTCCGGGCGGTTCCATGTGCCGCAGGTTTGAAACTCAGGCGTGACCTTGTGGAATTGAATTGCTTTTACCATGGGCCAATACCAACCAACCCAGGACCGCCAGCAGAGCGATCCCGATCCCGGAGTACACGAACAGATAGTCCTTGCCGATGATCGCAGCCAGCACACCGATAATGACCGCGCCCAGCGCAGATAGTACGTTCAGCACCCAATCCCGGAGCGAAAATATCCGTCCGCGTATAAAATCGTCCGCGTAACGGTGGATCAGCGTATCCTGTCCGATGAATACCGGTGATATCGCCGTGCCGCACAGCAAACAGACGAAAGCGAAGGCCCAGAAACTGCCCAGAAACGGAAAGAGAACGAGCGAACCGCCGACGAGGATGAAACAGACGAGCATCAGCATTTTCAAGTCAAAATGGTGGCCGAAGATGCCCATGAGATAGGCGCCGATGACCAGACCGATGGCGCCGATCGCCGCCAGATAACTGACGCCGCTCGTACCCCACGCCATCTCCTGTTGCACTGTCGGCACGACCAAAATGACGACGACGCTGCCGGCCAGCACCATCAGAAAAATCGTCGCCATGGCAAAGCCGATATTCCTCTCACGGATGATCATTCTCAGCGCATGGTACAACTCGCGCCACATCTTGGCCAGATTTGCCTTCACCAGCAGGAAGATACCGCGCGGCTTGAGCTGCTCCAATCCGGCCGAGGGTTCGGGCAATCTCACTTTCATTATGTAAAGCAGAAATGCCGAGACCACGAACGTCAAGGCATCGAGGATGAACGCCGCAGTCCAACCGGCAATGCCGAACACGCGGTGCCATATCCTCCAATCGACGACAATGCCGCCCGCCAGCATGCCAAGAAACGTGGCACCGCGCGAGACGAAATTTATCACCGCATTTGCGGTCAGGATCCTCTTCCGGGCAACGAGATTTGGGATGATCGCACTGCGCGCCGCATTGAAAAATAGGGCACATAGAAACATAAAGAAGACGACGGCAAAGACCGGGTACATACTGCCGGTCACGATGAAAAGTATGGGGATCGCGATTGCACAGAGGGTGCGCAGGATATCGCAGACGACCATTACCGTCTTCTTGTTCCAGCGGTCGACGAGTATTCCCGCGACCGGGCCGAATATGATGACCGGCAGCGTGATCGAAATCATCATCTGAGAAAGCAAAAGGGGAGCGCGTTCTTTCGGAAACAGACCGATGAGCGCGATCAGCGCGATGTAATCCAGCTTGTCGCCAAATTGGCTTACGGTCTGGGCGAATGTGAAGATCGAAAAGTCTTTGATCCTGAGTATGTTCCAGAACTTAGCCCTGCGCATTATTCAATGCCTCGTGGTAGAAATCCAGGACCTGGTTCGTCACCTTCTTCCAGTCATACGCGATCGCTTTCTTCCGGCCGTTGGCGCCCATCTCTTTTCGCCGGGCCGGGTCTTTGAGCAGCTGCACGAGTTTCTGGGCCAGAGCCTTCGGATCGCAGGCCGTGAAGAACAGTCCTTCCCTGCCATCCTCCATGATCGTACGGTAACCGGGGATATCAGAACAGACGATGGGTGTCTCGGCCGCCATCGCCTCGAGCAGCACGATGCCGAAGCTTTCGGCGCCGGTTGCCGGCGAACAATACACGTCGCACGAGGCGTAGTAGCGCGGCAGGTCCTGCGCACTAACGTGCCCGACGAAATGAACACTGCCTTTGATATGTTCCTCGACGTAACGGCGGTAGTAACGCTCCAGAATGCCCTGACCGACGACGACCAGTCTCGCGGTCGGGATCTCGCGCAGAACCATCGGAAAGGACTGCAGCAGATACTTTAATCCTTTTCTCGGCTCGAAGCGGCCGACGAACAGGACCTTGGGCGAATAACCGGAGAGTTCCTCTATCGGCCGGACATCCGGGTTGAACCGTTCGGTGTCGATACCGTTCGGTATGATACGGTACCGGCCGGGGAAGTACTTCGCGACCGAATCGCGAGCGACCGTCGAGACCGCGATCAGACCGTCAAGTTTCCTGAAGTACTGCTCGAGAACCGGCTCCCAGAGAACGTAGCCATAACTCTTCTCATGGGCTGAATGAAAGGTGATGAAATTCTTCGCCTTCGAATACTTCAAGGCAAGATAGGGAAGGGTCGGGGCAATCGAACCATGGAGGTGGATCACGTCGAAACGCTCTCTCTCCAACAGGCGCCGCAACTTCCAGGGGATAAGGACACCGAAAGTCAGGACCGCGAACGACCGGTTCTTCGGGATCTTGACCGCGCGGCCCAATCGGATGATGTAATCCTCGACCCACGGATGATTCTTGCCGTACGATGGAGCGAGTATCCGCGCGTCATGCCCCAGCTGCCTGATGGTTTTACAGAGATAGAGAATGTGTTCCGGGATCCCGCCGGTATGCGGGTAAAATATGTCCGACACGAACAGGATCTTCAACTTTATGAACCGGTGTGCCCCAAGCCGCCGGCCTGTCGCTGCGTTCGGTTCAAGCGCTTGGCGCGCACGAACCTCACCCGTTCCACCCGGCTGAACACCAGCTGGGCGATCCGGTCCCGGCGCTTGATCCTGAAAGGTCTGGACCCGTGGTTGAACAGGATGACCTTCACCTCGCCGCGGTAGTCCGCATCGATCGTGCCCGGTGAATTGAGCACGCCGATACCGCGTTGCCCGGCAAGGCCGCTGCGCGGCCTGACCTGCGCTTCATATCCTTCCGGGATCTCGAGCCGGATGCCGGTCGGTATCGTGCAGAAATCACCGGGATGGATCACGATCTCCCTGTCGATCGCGGCGCGGAGATCGCACCCTGCGGCAAGCGTGCTGTGATACCTGGGCACGAGATCGCCTTTTATCTTGATGACCAGCCGGTCCTGGGTTCTTGCCGGCCGGACACGTTTCATAAGGTACCGCGCGTTCTTTCTCATGCCGCCTGGACCTTTCCGCATTGCTCGCCGACCCAGTCCGATTCGAACAGCATCCATTGATCCGGGTAGAGACGGATGAATTGTTCGAGCCTCCTGACCATGCACTCGTTGAATTCGCTCTCGGTACGCGTGAAGAATACCGGCTCGTCAATGAATGCCAGATAGCGGTGTCCGCGGCCCGCAGGATTCAGAACCATATACCCGAATAGTACGGGCATCTTTTTCTTGATGACTATGTCGCCAAGGCCTCGCGGTATGTTACGCCGGCCATCAAAGAAATCCACGGTCACACCGTTCCGAAGGATGTCGCGGTCGCCAAGCACCGCAAGTACCCGGTTATTCTTTATCGTGTGGAGAAACCCGTAGCCGGCATTGGACAGCGGAAATGTCTTCATGCCCATTCTTTCGCGATGCCTCTTGTACAGCTCGTACATCTCCGGTCTCGTCTCCTCGACCAGGGCGCTCATCGGCACGCCGCGCGCGGCGAGATACGATCCTGCATAATCCCAGTTCCCGATGTGCATGGTCAACAGAACACAGCCCCTGCCGTGTTCGAGCGCCGCAAGGACATTCTCCAATCCAACCATCTCGACGTCAAAATCATCCCTCGACATGAAACCCAGACGGAGGAAATCGACCATGCAGCGCGCGTAGTTGGCAAAGGTGTTCTTCAAGTACTGGTTCATCCGGGACCGGTCAATATCTTCTCGGGCAAAGATGTGTCCGAGATTCGTCGATATATTGTTACGCCGCCGCTGGGACAGGAAACAAACGAGAATGCCTGAACGCGCGGCCAGCCGGTCGGCAAGCTTGAGGGGGAACAACCGAACAAGAAAAATGGCGGCTTTCTGAAGCAGCACCGTGATATTCATTCACCAGAGGCAAGTCAACCTTTGAATTCCTGCAGGGCAGCGCCGAGCACGACCAGGGCACTGCGCAGATCATCCTCCTTCAGCACATACGCAATACGCACTTCGCTGGTACCCTTTGCCGGCGAGCTGTAGAATCCGTTTGCCGGAGCAAGCATCACCGTCTTGCCGTCGTATTGGAAATCACTCAGCAACCAGCTGCAGAACCGGTCGGCATCCTTGACCGGCAGTCTCAGGACCGTATAGAACGCGCCCTCGGGTTTATGTCCGTAAACTCCCTTCATGTTCTTCAAGCCATCGAATAAGAAGTTCCGGCGGTGTTCATATTCCACGATCACCGGTTTGATGTAGCGGTCGTAATTCTTGTAAGCGGCGATCGCCCCGACCTGCTCAAGCGTCGGCGGGCACAACCGTGCCTGGTTGAACTTGATGATCTCGTCCATTGTCTTCCGGTTCCGGTTGATGATGCACCCGATACGGGCGCCGCATGCCGAAAACCGCTTGGAAATGGAATCGAGCACGATCACCCGGTCCTGGATCTCGGGCAGGGAAAGAGCGCTCGTCTGCACCCCGCCATCATAGACGAACTCGCGGTAGACTTCATCCGAAAGGAGGAAAAGCGCGTGCTTCTTGCACACCTTGTAGAGGATGTACATCTCTTCCTCGGTCAGCACGGTCCCGGTCGGATTGTTCGGCGTGTTGATCAAGATCGCCCGGGTCTTGCGCGAGATCTTTGCCTCGATCTGCCTCTGGCTCGGCAGATGGAACCCATTCTCGACTTTCGTCGTCAGCGGCACGAGCCGGACGTTGGCCATGGTGGCCAGACCATTGTAGTTCGTGTAGAAGGGTTCAAATACCAGGATCTCCTCACCCGGGTCGCACACGGCCATCATCGCAAAGAGTATCGCCTCGCTGCCGCCCGTTGTTATCCAGACGTTGTCCAGATGAACATCGATACCCACTCTTCTGTAGTAATCAGCAACCGCGAGCCTCAGCTCGAGAAGTCCGCCCGATGGGCCGTAACTCAAGACCTTTTCCCGGTACGCAGCAATCGCCTTCAGCATCTCTCTCGGCGTTTCGATATCCGGCTGGCCGATATTCAGGTGGAACACGTGAATCCCTTTCTGCCGGGCTTGATCGGCCAGGGGCGACAACCTCCTAATCGGCGAGAAAGGCATCGAAATCGCACGTTTTGACAGCCTGGGACCGGGCATGTATGATTTGCGCTTTTTCTGTGCTGATCTCATAACAAAATTATACATATAGGACATTGAAAGTCAACATACCCATTTGGCCGCGAATCATCCATATTCCTGCTCTTGACTACCCGTCGGTTCATCATATACTATGTTCATGAAAATCAAAGTAC
>JACUUY010000119.1 GCA_014859085.1 Caldifarciminota bacterium | reverse complement strand
CCCGGCACCGACATCAAGAATTCATACGGTTTCTACAAATCATCAATGTCAAAACACCGCCGGATTTAGACTTACATCTCATCGTCGACAACTACGGTACCCATAAACACCCCCGGGTTAAATCATGGATCAGGCGCCACCCCCGTTTTCATTTACATTTTACTCCTACCTCAAGTTCCTGGCTCAATATGGTGGAATGTTGGTTTTCCGAGCTTACGTCAAAAAGAATCCGCCGAGGTTCGTTCAAAAACGTGAAGGATCTGATAAAAGCTATCAAACAATATATCGCATCCCACAATCAAAATCCAAAAATCTTCGTATGGACAGCCTCGGTCGAAAGCATTATGCGAAAAATTTCCAAATGTAAAGATCTGTTAGAGACGGCACACTAGGATCCAGTATCCAGCAGGTGCCGGCTGTATTGACACTCCCGCCTCTCCGGATATAATGTCGAGGCGGGTCGTTAGCTCAGTTGGTAGAGCATCGGATTTTTAATCCGGTGGCCGCAGGTTCGAGTCCTGCACGACCCATTTTGAATATGATAATCCACCATACCGGCACAACCCCCAAGGTATTTGATCGGCCGTCGGATATTTGCGCAAGTCGGTTCTCGATTCACCTCTCCTCGCGCTCGAGGATTACTCGCGCGGCAAGGGTGTGTTATGCTTCGAGTAAAGGAGGCGCAGCCGACAGCATCGAGAAGCAATTCACCGGTGCATTTCTAGCGTAGCGTCATGGTCTCGGCATTCCTCGCCTTAGCGCTCTTCAACGGACCAATACAGGTTCCGACAATGCATTTCTTCTACCGGCCATCGTGCGGCCACTGCATGGATGTCCTGCTTGCCGACATCCCGGCGCTCGAACAGAAGTATGATTTCACGCTCAAGAAATACGATATCGACCTGATGAGCAATTACCAGTTGCTCGAGAGAATGGAACAGGCCGCCGGCACGACCGGCGAAGACCTGCCCGTGATATTCGTCAACGATTCGGTCTTCTACGGTCCTGAGGGGTTGGCGCAGCGGCTCGATAACGTGCTCCGGAATTATCTTAGGCCCGCGGCTGAAACGCGGCCATTGCCGAGTACCACGAAAGAATTTCCCCTGGAAAATTTGCTGCCCGTACCTGTCCCGGTGGAGATCGTCGAACCTCGATCCCGGATCACCGTTGAGTACTTTTATCAACCCGGGTGCCGCGAGTGCGGCCGCCTGGAAGCGCTCTTTGACAACCTGGAAAGGGAATATGTCGGTATCCGCGTTGCCCGGTATAACATCCTGCTCGATACCTGCAAGATCCTGCTCGAAGCCCGGGCGGACAGGGCCGGCATGGGCGAGGGTTTGAGGCTTATCGTGCCCGTCGTCTTCATCGGCCGCGCGTACCTGATCAAAGAGCAGATAACATCCGGCAATATTCTCGAGCTGGTCGCGCGCGCCGGGCCGGACGCGGAACCGATCGATCAGACCGCGCTCGAAGCGGCCGGGCGATCCATCGCCGAGCGGTTCGGCCGGTTCACGCTGCTGGGGATCGCGGCGGCCGGCCTGCTCGACGGAGTCAACCCCTGCGCCTTCGCGACGATCGTCTTCTTCGTCAGTTATCTCGTCTTCCTGGGCCGCCGCCGCCGGGATATCGTGACCATGGCGGTCGCGTTCATCGGTGCGGTCTTCATCGCCTATTTCACGATCGGCATCGGCGCCTACAAACTTCTCGAATACCTGACCGGGTTCGACATCGTCGCCCGGATCATCTTCGTGTGTTTCGGCGTCTTCGCGCTCGTCCTCGGGGTCCTCAGCCTGCGCGATTTCTTCCTCGCCCGGAAAGGCCAGACCGATCGGATGCTCCTCCAGTTGCCGCTCGGGATCAAGCAACGTATCCACCGCGACATCAAGGAGCGGACCGCGGTCGGCGGCATTGTATTCGGCTCGTTCGTCGCCGGCCTTGTGATCTCGGTGCTCGAATTCGGCTGCACCGGCCAGATCTACTTGCCGACGATCACCTTCATGATCAGCAAGGCCGGCTTGCAGGTCAAGCCGGCCCTCGCGCTCCTTCTCTACAATGTCATGTTCGTCCTGCCCCTGATCGCCATCGCCCTGGTGGCGGTCGTCTTCACGACGCGGGCCGTCGGTCGGGCCTTGAGCGCGAAGATTCCGGCGGTCAAATTGCTGACCGCGCTCCTCTTCTTCGGCCTCGGCATCGTGCTCATTCTGTCCGCATGAAGAAAGCGATCTGGCTGGTCATCGCCGGGCTCCTCATCGCGGCGCTTGTCTGGGTATTGTATCCGACCGAACAACGTAAATTGAAGTCTGAGATCGGGTCGCTGCGCCGCGCGGTCGAGCGCGAATCAACCGACGAGGTCATTAAACGCATTGACCCCGCTTATGAGGACGCACACGGCCTGACCCACGCCGGGCTCGTACCCGTCATCGAGCAGTTCTTCGCCGGGGTCGATTCGATAAACGTGCAGATGAGCGGTCTCAAAGTCACCATCGACTCGGTGGGCCGGGACAAGACCATTTTTGCCAGCTGCAGCCTGGGCGTCCGCTTGCTCGCGCGCTTTGAAGGCGAGCGCGTGCTCGCGTTCGGCGGCATTGTCCGTCCGGGAACGGTGCGCGCCTGGTTCCACAAGACCGGACCTGAGTATCTGATCTACCGCGCTGAATATTGAGCCGGGTATGTGGAGCATCCTCCCCTGTCCCCGGCCTGTCTCAATCCCAATCTTCCGCAAAATCACCCCCCTTTGGTTGACAAGTGAAGGAAAAACCGTATAATACACACATGATTTTCAAACCAGTGGCAAAGCAGCTCGATTTCCCCGCGCTCGAACACCGGATACAGTCCTTCTGGGACGGCAATGATATTGTCGCCCAATACCTGACCCGGAACAAAGGCAGGAAAAAATGGTCGTTCCAGGACGGCCCGATCACGGCCAACAACCCGATGGGCGTGCATCATGCCTGGGGCCGCACGTACAAGGACATTTTCCAGCGCTACAAGACGATGAAGGGCTTTGATCAGCGGTATCAGAACGGCTTCGACTGCCAGGGCTTGTGGGTCGAGGTCGAGGTCGAGCGCGAACTCGGCTTCAAATCGAAGCGGGATATCGAGGCCTTCGGGATCGACCGTTTCGTCGAAAAGTGTCGCGAGCGTGTGCACAAGTATTCGATGGTCCAGACCGCATCTTCGATCCGCATAGGCATGTGGATGGACTGGGGCGACTGGCAGACGTCCATGGACGATGCGGACTGGATGAAGAAGAGTCACTCTTATTACACGATGAGCGAAGTCAACAACTACACGATCTGGCACTTCCTTAGGAAATGCCATGAACGCGGCTTCATCTACGAGGGGGTCGATGTCATGCCCTGGTGCGGCCGGTGCGGCACCGCGATCAGCGACATGGAGATCGCGACCGAGGGTTACAAGGAACTGTGCCACAAGGCGGTCATTGTCCGGTTTCCGGTCGTCGGCCGCGAGAATGAATACCTCCTGGTCTGGACCACGACGCCGTGGACCCTGACCTCGAATACCGGGGTCGCGGTCCACCCGGATCTGACGTACGTCAAGGTAAGGAACGACGGCAATACATACTACCTGGCAAAGAACTTGGTCCGCGTGTTGCGGGGCGAGCACGAGATAGTCGAAGAGATCGCGGGTAAGGAACTCCTGGACCTCACCTACCGCGGGTCGTTCGACAACCTCCCGGCGCAGCAGGGTGTTGTCCACAAAGTGATTCCCTGGGAGGAAGTCAGCGAGAGCGAGGGCTCGGGTCTGGTCCACATTGCTCCGGGTTGCGGCAAAGAGGATTTCGCCCTGGGTAAAGAATTCAAACTGGCGACGATCGCGCCGCTCGATGAACTGGGCGTGTACGTCGAGGGGTTTGATTGGCTCAGCGGCAGAGACGTCCGGGACGTTGCCGGTCCGATCATTGAAGATCTGAAGGACCGTGGCCTCCTGTACCACGTGGCGGACTACTCGCACCGGTACCCGGTCTGCTGGCGGTGCAACAGCGAACTCATCTTCCGTCTCGTCGACGAGTGGTTCATCAGCATGGATGTGTTGCGCAGCGAGATCGCCGACGTGGCGCGCAAGGTCGAGCGCTGGATACCGGAATTCGGCCTGGCCCGGGAACTGGACTGGCTCAGCAACATGGCCGATTGGTGCATCTCGAAGAAGCGTTACTGGGGCCTGGCCCTGCCGATCTGGAAATGTGACTGCGGCCACTTTGCCGTGATCGGCTCGCGCGAGGAACTGAAGGAGAAGGCAGTGGAGGGACGGGAAGAATTCTGTGGCCATTCACCCCACCGTCCCTGGATCGACAAGGTCAAGATCAAGTGCGAGAAATGCGGCGCCGCGGTCGCGCGCGTTCCGGATGTGGGAAACCCCTGGCTTGACGCGGGCATCGTGCCCTATTCGACGATCCGGCCGCCCGACGACATGCACCGGCTCGACAATGGCTACCCCCATGATAAGTCCTACTGGCAGGATTGGTTCCCGGCCGATCTGATCACGGAGAACTTTCCCGGGCAGTTCAGGAACTGGTTTTACGCGATCCTGACCATGAGCACGGTGCTCGAGAACCGGCCGCCTTTCAAGGTGCTCCACAGTTACGCGTCGCTCCGCGATGAACACGGCGAGGAGATGCACAAGAGCAAGGGCAACGCCATCTGGTCGGACGATGCGGCCGCGAAGGTCGGCGCCGACGTGATGCGCTGGATGTTTGCCAAGCACAATATCGTGCAGAATCTCAATTTCGGCTACGCAGCAACGACCGAAGTGAAGCGGAACCTGCTGACCCTGTGGAATGTCTATTCCTTCTTCGTAACGTATGCGAACATTGACGGCTTCAACCCGGCCGGCAGAGTGCTCGACCGGCAGCGGTTCACCAAGCTCGACCGCTGGATACTCTCCCGCACCAACTCATTGATCGCGCAGTGCGACCGGTGGTACGAAGCGTATGATGTGACGGTCGTCGCGAAAGCGGTTGAGGTCTTCTTCGACGATCTCTCCAACTGGTACGTGCGCCGCAACCGCCGGAGGTTCTGGAAATCCGAGAGTGATGAAGACAAGAGCACGGCGTATCTGGTGCTCTATGAATGCCTGATCGCGCTCACGAAGTTGATCGCGCCAATAATGCCCTTCCTGGCCGAAGAGATCTACCAGAACCTCGTGGTCCGGGTCGACAAGGATGCTCGGCCTCGGTCGAGTGTTCATCTCGGCGATTTTCCCGTGCCTGATCCCGCGCTCATCGATGAGGAACTGGAGCGGGAAGTCAGTATGATAAGGACCATTGTCTCGCTGGGCCGGGCCGCGCGTAACAAAGTGAACATTAAGATCCGACAGCCCCTGGCCGAGATGATCGTAAAGATGCCGGATGGTGCGCTTGAACTTGCGGAAGACGACAAAGAGATAGTCCTTGAGGAACTGAACGTGAAAGAAATGAAGGGGACAGGTTCAGGCAGCTTTGACGAGTTGTCCGAGTACCGCGTCACCCCGCGGTTTGACCGGCTGGGTCCGAGGTTGGGCAAGGTCGCGGGCCAAGTTGCCGCGTGGATAAGGTCCCTGGGCAAGGATGAGATCCAGAAATTCGTGAAATACGGTTCCCTGAAAAAAGAAATCGGCGGCGAGGTGTACGAGATCGGCTCTGAGGACGTTGAGGTGAAGCAGGTCGAAAAACCGGACTGGGCGATCGCCACGCAGGAGGACTTCGGTGTTGCCGTCAGCACCTGCATTTCCCGCGAACTGGAAGACGAGGGTATGGTCCGGGAGCTCATTCACAAGATCCAGCTCATGCGCAAGGAAGCGGACTTTGACCTGGTCGACCGCATCAAGGTTTTCTGTGAAACAGACGCGAGGTTGAAGCAGGCGATCGATGCAAACCTCGACTACCTGAAGAGCGAAACACTCGCCATTGAGGTGTCGTGCGCGAGTGGCCAGGGTGATATCGAGAGAGTGCTGGACATCAACGGCATCGAGACAAGGATAGTCCTGCAGAGAATAGCCAGTACGTGATATTTCTTGCGCGCGGTTGGTCAATGATGTGCGAGTCCTTCATTTATTGATACAAAGCAATCAAACATGACCAAGATCCAGGCGTGGTTCGCGCTTTCGCGGCCCCCCTTTCACACGGTCGGCTTATTGCCTTTTGTTCTCGGGACCGTGCTGGCCTGCCGCGCGCACGGATCTTTCCGCCTGCCCGTATGCGTGCTCGGAACGGCCGGGGTCATTCTTATCATGCTTGCGACTTACTATAGCGGCGAGTACTGGGATGTTCTCGAGGACACCCTGGCGCAGCG
>JACUUY010000011.1 GCA_014859085.1 Caldifarciminota bacterium | reverse complement strand
GATCTTGTAATCATTTCTTTCGTTGGCTGCGAAATTTTCTTCGGTCTTAAAGACATCATGAAATACCTGCAAATGTCTTAGTGCTCTTTTCATTTTCTCAAACAAACTGTCCATATCTTATACCTTCTTGAAGTGAAATATCGATTCAAAATACTTGTTTTCATCTCTTTCGGTTCGCATAAGAACTGGCCTATGAAAAACATCTATTAATTCAAATCCACATTTCTTTCCTATTTGAGGATACAGGTTGAATTTGTCGTTTGCAACAATCAAGATCACGGCGCCTTCAACAAGGAATTTGGAGACATTTCTAAAGACATCTGCTATGCCGTTAACATACTCGATTTTTGCATTTCCGTTTTGTCCTTTTGCGGCAGGGCCTATTTCCAATTCGTCCCGTCTTGGAAAATCAAATAACTCATAAGCATACCTATGTTGTTCGTGGTAATCAATAAGACCGACATAAGGAGGTGATGTGAATATGCCATGTATTCTCAAATCCCCGGGCAATTTAGCAATTCTAGCATCTCCTTGGACAATGTTAATGAGTGCATTTGTTCTCATATAATCAAATTCCTTCAGCCTTGCTATTGTATCCAAGCTATAACGGTTGATGAACTTCAGGGCTTCGTTGATTGGCTCACAGTGCCGTTTGTGTTTTATGCACCAGTAGGTTTCTCGTACTGGTTTCTTAGGCCGAGCTAAGTCATAATGAGGGATAAGTCTTGCTGACCGAGCTGACCTTGAGAGAATTATCTTTAAGACATCCTGATTGCAGTAATCCCTAATTATGCTTCTGTAAAACAAGATCTCTTGTAGAGCCCTTTCTGAGAACCATTTGTTGAGATAGTCGCTGTCCATTCTCAGCCTTGCGATGTTGTCTTCGAAAAGATCTCTACTTTTGTTCTGTAACTCTGAACTGAAGAGTTTCAATCGCCGTAATGCATCGGTTACATCACGTTCCACTTCTGTTAGATCGTATTTGTTGGTTTTTACCTTCTGAATTAGAACGTTGAACGGTGACAGTTCGATCCCGATAGCATTCATACCCAACACATTTGCTTCCACAAGTGTGGTGCCAGACCCTGAAAATGGGTCGAGAATTGTATCTCCTTTCTTGAAATATTTTCTCAGGAATACTTCTACTAATTGAGGTATGAATTTCCCAAGGTATGGATGCAACCGATGGACATGTTTTGTTCTTTCAAATTCCCTTACACTTATGAAGGTTAAATCGTTTTCCAAAATTTCGATATTCTTCTGCGTATCGATCCTTTCTTCAATAAGCTTCGTATCTATGCCGAGTCTTATCGCCGCTCTTTTGTTTGCTTCCAGCATATCAACACAACCTCTTAATTGAATTCGCCGATGGCATGCTGGTTCTTTCTCTCTTCTTTCTCAATCGACCAATCAAGTGTGACTCGACCATGGTGTGACCCTTGGGGCAGGCTGCAAACTCGGCGATATGTGCGCTAGCGGCACACCGCCCCGTGACTCCCGCGCCATGACTTCGATTATCTCTTTCATCGCTGACTTCCTATTGTTGGTATTTAGAAACCTGTGCCGGCAAATGCAGAAAGATGTTATGATGCCATTTTGGTTTAGCAAAGGTCTTGATTCCATTGGCAACACTCGTACGACGAGGCGGTGACGAGGATTGCCTAATTGCATGCTCTTTATAGGTTTTCATCATCGTGCGCTGAAAGCCGGTATGCATTTATTTTATTATACCTAGTCCTGGTGTGCTGTCAAGAAATACAGATGCTGGCGCTGGGAATTGACAATTGCGTGCCGTGATGTGGCTGGATCAGATCATGGGGATTGAAAATCGATTTTGTCCGTTCAGCTAGACATAAATTAACCTCAGATTGTTGCGCAGTTGGGCACTGCATCGCATCGAAATTTTCTTCCAATATTGCGAGATTTCGAAACCCCAGCTTTGTTCCGTTTCATACCCGTCAATCATGTTCTTTTGCTATTGTTAAGTAACAATTGATTCCACGTTTGTGGATCTGTTTAAATGTCCCGCCGGCCGCGTGCTCCGCTTTTCTCGTACTTTTAGATGTAGATTGAATCCATACGTGAATTTTGGCGAGGTGCATGAAATACAGGGAAACCCTCCTCCGGTGTAGTTGCCGGTGCGGTCATTTCAGTCCTGAGAAGAATGTCTAAATCCTCTGAATAATTGGCAAAATAAGGTTCCGACTCCGAATCTTCACGCCACACACGGGCTTCACCCCGATCTTTTCTGTTCTATATTCCACTTAAGCTTGATTTCTTTCCGAACGGTTGATATATATTTGGACCCCTGAAGGAAATTCGGGATGTCTGTTCTGCCACACGTCAACCGATTCAGTTCATTTATCATGTCGCCTATACATTGCCAGTATTTTTCCGCTAACTTAATATTGTTGACAAGGTCACTCCAATATTTTTGTTTGTGTCTTTTGTCAGTACGATGAATTTCCCTCTTCGGTTTGAAGTGCACTAAACGGAGATTTCTAGTTCTTAGGATTTCTTTGAAGGTTTGAAAGGGGTGGGTGCTCCTATCAAACGTCTCAGAAGAACCCAAGAGTAGTGGTAATATAATCCATTTTGTTTCCATAGGCATGTGATCGTTGTCCTCCAAGATTCCTTGTATTTTCGGATGCGATGCATATTCCTGGTTAATGAAGACCTCTAGACAGAGTGCCGAAAATACAAGGCTAGTAGCAATAAGTTGTCTACGCTTGAATCCATCAGACTCCACTTTTGCCAGATCGATAGCATCTCGCGATATGTTATGATACAATGCATCGGGACGAGGATAACTACCGCTATTACTCATAAGACTCCTCTGCAATTACGTGGAAGCCAACTCCGAACTATTCCTCCCGATGATTGTACTTTCCATAATCCATCAGCATCCCTTTCCCGCAGTGAGAAGATGACTTGTTCGTAAAAGGTGTTCAGGGCGTGGATTTCGATAATTTCCCTCATCCTTCTTTGTTTTATAGCCACATTAGAACGCTTGAGATTGCTTCGCTACGCTCGTAATGACAGGAGCGCTGGATTGCCTCTCCCTTGAATGGCTCGGGATCGCAATGACAGCATATAGTCGGACGTTCAGAACAGGATAAATATGGACTTTTTCGCCTTCGACGATTTCCAAAATTCTCTCCAAAGTTTTTTTGCTATGCGAAAACCCCAGTGTTATACTTTCGAAAATCTATTTGTGCCCGAATACTCCATGATACCGTTGCTCCGCATACATTATCTCTGTTATTTGATTTTTGTCAAGACAGTGGGAAGTCGTTTGTCAATACTGCACGTCTTACATTCCCTTTGCTATGTTTCGCTTATGGAACAGACCGGCCAAAAAGAGGAAAAAGGCCGTGAAAGCAATAAGGACCAGGCAGTTAAGGGAAACATGCATTATTGAATTTCCGCTCAGTGCCGTATGAAAGAGGTCCACAAGGTAGGTCAGGGGTGAAATATATGACAAAATTCTGCCGGCGCCCTGCAGTTTCTCAAGAGGGATAAATATTCCACTGACAAATATCAGTGGAAACCGTATCAGGGATGAGAGCATCATCACATTGGAAGGTGCCCGGGATGACGGTGCCGCAAGGAGAACGCCGAACGACGCAAAGCACAGGGTGCCGAGGAACATGGCTAAGATCAGCAAGATCAAGTTGCTGATTATGAGCTCCAGAAAAATGATGCCGGCGATCAGAACAACGGACGAAATTACTAAACCGAAAATCGCACCCGCCGCCATGTCACCCATGATTATCGTGCTGATCGTGACGGGGAAAGACAGCAATCGTTCGTAGGTTCCGGCCTGTTTTTCCCAGGGCGTGATCAGGGGTCCGACCGATGACGCCGTGAAGAACAGGGCCATGGCCAGAAAGCCCGGGAAGAAAATCGAGAGATCGATGGCCCGGCCGAGGTAAAAAGCCAGGAACATGAAAATCGGAAACAGAATGCCAAAGATGATGACCGGCGCTTTCTTGTAGTATATTCTGATATTCTTTTCAGTGGTGACAATGACGCCGCGAATTAGAATAGAAAAATCTATTATTTGCCTCCGGTCAGTCTTATAAAAGCATCTTCAAGGCTTGGTCCGCAGATCGTCAGAGCGATTATCTTCAAATCATGCTTTTCGGCCAGCGCGGCAACATGTTTAACGGTTGTGTCCGGATCATTGGTGTACAGCCGCCATTTATCGCCGTGGAGATCTATTTTCAGTATTGAATCACAATACAGAAGTTCTTTATCGGTTCTTCTATCGAACGCCACTTCAATGGACCGAGTTTTATCGAATGTGCTTCTCAGCACCTCGGGCCGGTCTATCGCCACAATCTTGCCCTTATTTATTATGGCAATGCGCTGGCACAATCGGTTTGCCTCTTCAATGTTGTGAGTGGTCAGAAAGACCGTCGTGCCGTTCTCATTCATACGGTGTATCGTTTCAATGATGAGTCTTCGGCTCAGAACATCCAAACCTTCAGTCGGTTCGTCCAGGAAAAGTATGGATGGATCATGGATTATCGCACAGCCAATGTTGATACGCTGCTTCAAACCTTTGGAGAATGTGCGAACCAGGTGGTCTGCCCTATCTTCGATTCCGAATTGCGAAAGGATCTCATTGCTTCTTATGACAAGATCATTTTTCGGTAATCCGTAGTACTTGCCGGCGAGATGCAGGTTCTGCTCGGCGGTCAGATCAGCATATACGTTTCCCGTTTCCGGGATGACGCCCATGAGCATCTTCGCCCGCAGCTGCTTTCTTGCGAAGTCTATTCCGGCGATCGTTACGCTACCGTGGTCGGGTTTCAGTATGCCCGTGAGCATACGGATCGTGGTGGTCTTTCCGGCGCCATTCGGACCGAGGAATCCAAAAACCTCAGCTTTCTTGACCGCGAAGTCCATATGATCAACCGCCAGGATCTTTCCGTAGTATTTTGTCAGGTTTGATGCCTGAATAACGGGGCCGTTATTTGGGAGCATTATTTATTCACCTGTATGCCCATTATCTTTACACCTTTTTCAGTTCTCATCGCGAGGGTGGCTGGTTCGGTAATGAGGCATTGGCCTTCGGCAAGTAATGCTTTTTCATTATTTACCGTGATTTCAGCCGATCCTTCAATCACGTAGAACACCACATATGAAACCATTTCACAGGTCGGCATTTCGCCGCCGGCTGGCAGTTCAATGATTCTCGCCTTGAGTCCCGGAATTTGATAGAAGGCGTTCTTCTCTCGTTCGACATGGGGATGGACCGTCATTGATCTAAGATCAAATATCTTCATGGGATTGAACAGGGATGGTCTCTCATCTTTGAATCATTCGCTTCCCTTCAATCGTTCCTCCAATTCCTCAATCCATTTTTCGATTTGCGCCTTCCTCATCTTAAGCATTTCAAGTTCGGCGTTGAAGTCTGTGCCGGTTTCTGGCTGCTCGCCGCAGCACTCATCGTGTGAGTGACCCGTTTTGTGAAGCGGCGAATGATGCGTGTGTCCATGAAAAACGGGCGGGTGGCAACAACACCCGTGGCTCTGATAATGATCATGTTCCTGATCATGACAACACATATTCACTCCTTTCCTTTATTGTTCTTATTAATCTTACCATTGTTACGGCAAGTGCATTTTGCTTGATGCTGTTCGTGGTGTTTACTGTGATCGGTATTGTGTTGAGAACAGAGACACTTGCCATGACAGACCGGACACTCCATGGTAGCTCCTTTTTTGTGGACAACTGCCCAGGTTCGGTTGCAGCCATTACATATGAATCTCTGCAACTTGACTGACTTAACATTGCCGCCCTCGATCTTCAGCTCTTTGCCGTGCACGATCGCCTGAGCGACCTTTCGGTGCGCGGATTCAAGCAGCCGGGTAAAGGTCGGGCGCGAGACTTCCATTTTCTCTGCTGCCTGCACCTGGTACAGGGTCTCAATATCGGAAAGCCGGAGCGCCTCGAATTCGTCCAGATTGAGGATGATCCGGTCTGATTTTGCGGTTTGAATATCGGCCGGTGTAAAATGGCAACAGCACGGCATTGAATGCACGAGGCGTTTACCCTTGGGCCGCGGCACAGTCGATGCTCCTTATACTTATAATGAACATAGGTTCATTATAGTCGAATGCCTGGTTATGTCAAGTCTCAAGATCTGTTGACCCCAGGACGCCAGTAATTATGGCTCGAGCATGCTGAGAATCGTTTGTCGGTCGAATAACTTCAGTTCGCTCTTATCTTCAAGAAAACGTTCGACATCTTTGCGCGCCCTGGCAAAATCGGTTCCAGTTAGTTTTTCGGCCAGGAAAGCACGAAAATTGGCCGGCGTAATACGCGGATCTTTTCCTTCGGTTTGCTTCACTGCGCTGTTCAACAGAGGAAAGTTAGGAAGGATCTTCTTGCCCAAGTACCAGATCAGATCATAAAAATCGCGTCCCTTCGTGTATTTTCTGTAGAAACAAGCATGGACCTTGAGGGCAAAAAGAGAGTTCAAATCAAAATGCGTCACTGTAAAAATGAAAGTCCGGTTGATTGCCGAAACTTCAGTTTTCCAGCCCCTTGGCGGGTTCGTGTCAATTTCCATACGAATGTAGAGTTTTTGCGATTTGATGCGCGATAAGCCATACGTAACGAGCAGGTTTATGAACTTGAGGTCGATGTTTTGCACGGTTTTCAGATCATCCGTCTTCACGTCGACATCGAATCCATGGTATCCCATACCGCGCCGCAGGTCGGTCGCGAGTTTGTCAAAATCGTAGCCAGGACGACTGAAGACGGAGAAGTCGAGGTCTTCTGAAAAACGCCGCAGGCCGTACAAGAACCGCAAGGCAGTCCCGCCGACAAAACTGAGGTGCTGGAAATACTTCCTTTCATAGATCTCACGGAGTATCAAGATCTGCAGGAATTCACGAAGACGGTTGATCTTCTCCTCTGCGGTTCTTTCCTTCGACAGTAAATTGCGGATGATGTCTTCCATGATCACCTCTTTTTCATATACGAAACCAATTCGTTGGCGAAGCGCAACAGTTTATCGTGGCCGAACAGCCGGGCATACGCGATGAGTTTGTTTTTTCTCAATGTTTCGATGTGCTGGAGCCGCAGGGATTCGATGACCTCTGCAAGGTCCGTAAACCGCGAAAGATTCAAGTAGAGGAAATCGAGCAGTCCTTTTTCTGGTTCGGCGACCAGGATATTGAGGCCGTTTTCGTCTTTGAGCATGCGGTAACCCGTGAAAATACTCGTTTTGACTTGCTGGTAGATGAACCGGCCGAAATGATTTCTAAAGGTTGCCGATTTCCTCGGTGACACTGAAGTAAGGTCCGCAACCCGCTCAGGGATGAGGTCGTGGTAATGCAGGGCATATTCGGTGCTGACGTACGATGGTTGGTAGAGCTCATTGGCGAGGAACAGCCGGGAAGGCGTTATCCGGCGGTCGGCATCGTTCAGGACATACGTGCCCCTTTTGAGCTTGATGACCAATCCTTTCTTGCACCAGCCGGTCAATTGATTTCTCATGACCTGCGTGTTCCCTCCGAACGCCCTGAGTTGCTGCGAGGAAAATACGGGAAAGTCCCTGCTCCGGTTTTTAAAGTCAATATATTTCATTTCCGTAAATAATATTATTTTGTTATTATCAGAAACAATTATATTCACGTTTGCGAACCTGTCAAGGGACTTGAACCTTGCGTGAGATCGTCCGGCCGTACGGCTTGCCGCCGGCTACTTTCGAAATTCGAGGGCTAACCCTACCTGAAAGCCGTAGTGCTTGAGCGCCTTCACTGCGGCAATTGTGGCTCCCACATCATGCTCTGCCCCGTCTTCAGAGATCCAGGTGCCATCGGCTTGCTGTCTTCTGATCAGTTCGGCCAGAGATCGCTCAACAAACGCGTGTTCCTTGGGTAGTCCTGCACTGGCCAGGCAGTCAAGTGCCCAGGCGATCTGTGAATCGGCCCACTCGGAAAGCGGCCGGTCCATCAGGAAGCCTAAGCCTCGCTTCACGACTCCGGCGTACGGGTCTCCGGCCATGGCAAAGACGCTCGTGGCAATCCATGTGTTGTGGAGGTAGCCATAGAACTTGCCTGTTCTGTCTTGGTGCTTGAGCAGGAAATCCAGTGCCTTGTGGAATGCCGGACGGTTCACATAACCCCTTGCGGCCAGAAAGTATGCGGAATACGAAGACAGGTAGAGCTTGGTTCTGAGGTCGCCCGGAATGATCCACGGTGGCAGTTCGTGTTGCGCAATGGACGGCGCTTCATCCCAACCGCCATCGTTCTTCTGGACAGCCAGGAGGTATCCGAACGCTTTGTCAGCCGCACTTGATTCTTTCATGCCGATTTCGTCCAGCCACCAGAGCGCAACGAGCGTATTATCAATACTGCTCAGATTGCCCTTTGTCATGGCACAAGGGTACCCACCATCTTCGTTCTGAAGTTGAACAAACGGTCGGATGACAGCCGGCTCCGGCTGTGCTTGGTAGACAATCCATTTCATTCTTGCCTTCTCAAGGTTCGATCCATGTTCGTCGATGAAAGAGAGGGCTTTGGCAATGTCCATATTCACTCCACGGTAACCACGTTATATACGAACTCATTCATAGTTTTCCGATCCAGTTTCTGCGTTGTGAAATCTCTTCAGAAGAGGAACTTGCTGGCCAGAAGGGCGAACAGCAGGCTGTAAATTGCCGTTTCAAAATAGAGTTTCCAGAACGAGTCCTTTTTCAGATAGCGGCGTCTCATGTACACGAAACCTTCGATGTTATCCGGGAAAGGAACGGCGCTCGCAAAATCCGTGAAGATGAACATCAGGCCGAACAAAAACGCAAATCTGAGGCCAAGAGGCAACCCGCCCAGCAAACCCAGAACCGGATAGAACACGATCGACATGAGCAGACCTCGTAGCAATTGAGCTGGAATGAAATATTTCTGGACATGCCTGCTTTCATCCTCATCCGACATGTCTCTGGTGAAATCCAGCAATCGATTCTCCCCGCGGTACAGATCACCGCTGATCTTCAGGGCCAACATTCCTGCGATCACGTAAGAGACCGCATGGACAATAATGAACCAAAAGCTGAACAACAGATATTTCATTTTGCGCCTCCTTGTCTTTGAGGATTCAGAATATCTTGCCGGTTCGTCAGCATTTCTGTAGGTGGCCGACTAAACAAAGGCATGCGTTGTGATTCCCGGCCTGTCTTCGTTATGAGTCATTTCTGTTAGAGAACATTCGTAGTATGGCGACCGTCACCTCTTCGACCTCATCCTTGTCGACCAGTACCGATAGGGTGTCCCCCGGGAGAACGAGCGTTGAGCCTGACGGAGCAATGATCTGATTGTCGCGATTGACCATCGTGATCGTCGTTCCGGCCGGCAGGGTCATATCCGATATTCTGCTTTCGCCTTGATACATTTCGTCATCGATGAATATATCGATCAGCTCATAGTTTGTTTCGTGTATCGTCACCAATTCCATGGTCTGTTTCGGTTTGCTCGGCCGTCTTGCACTCAACTTCAGAAGATCGGCAAGTTTGCCAATGGTCGTACCCTGGACTAAGATAGACAGGGTCACCGCAAAAAACACTATGTTGAAGATCTCATGTTCAGGATCGATGCCGGCGGCTGCGGGATATGTGGCAAGCACTATCGGCACTGCCCCCCTGATCCCGCTCCAGCTCAAGAATACTTTTTCTTTGAAGGTTATTTTGGCGAATAGAGTGCACAGGAAGACCGCGAGTGGTCGGCCGACGAATGTCACCAACAGAAAGATCGCGATCCCAAATAGCCAGATCGCGGAGAAATGCCTGGGAAAAACCAAAAGCCCCAACAAGATGAACAGTCCGACGTTGGCGATAAAAGACTGGGTTTCGGTGAATGATGATATCCCGTTCTTGAATGGCAATTTCTTATTGCCCATGATATAGCCGGCGAAAAATGCTGATAACATACCGCTCGCTTCGCAGAAATCTGCCAGCCCAAAGCTCAGCAATATAAGGCCGATCAGACATACATAGAAATAGCCAACATCGATATTCTTGATTCTGTTGAAAATGGCCGACCCTATTATGCCGACCAATATACCGATTCCTGCTCCGCCCAGCAAGTGCCAGATGAACATAAGGGCTGGGATGTAGGTTCTGGTTTCGGCGCCTATGATCAACTGAAGGATGAAGGTTGTGGAGATTATCGCCATGGGATCATTTGTGGCCGATTCGATCTCCGTGATCGACGCAATATTTCTGTTTATTGAACGCGTGCGCAGGATGGAGAAGACGGCCGCGGCATCGGTCGAGGACACGATCGCGCACAGCAAGAGAGATTTCAGAAATGTCCACCCGGTCAGCAGGCAGAAAAGCATGGCCGCGATATTGGCTGTAAGCAGAACGCCCACGGTGGCGAGGAGTGTGGTCGGTCTTATTACCTGCTTGAAATGATAATTCTTGGTGCCAAAACCCGCCGCGAATAGAATGAATATGAGGGCGATATTCGCCAGTTGCTGGGCCAGAACTGCATCATCGAAATATATGATGCCGGTAACATCGCTCCCGAATATGATACCGATCGCCAGGGCAAGGATGATCAACGGAACGTTGAACCGACTTGAGATCGTGGCGATAATAACGAGGAATAACAGGATTAGTCCGATTATCAGTAACACTCAGCACCTCGAATCGTTGAACCACACAACTGACTCTGATATCGTTAAAGGCGCAGTACGCATATCTGCGCCCTTTCGGCAGTCACCCTCTTCCTTCTAAAACCTGCTTCTATTATAGTGAAACGCTCAGTGCTGTCAACGACAACAAGTCTGTGCGCCGTCTTTGGCTGACTCGGGTCAGATCGACCGTTCTGAATATCAACTCTTCACTGCACCTCGGGTTAGGCCTTGTATGATGTGGCGCTGGAAAATAACGGTCAATATGACCACGGGGATCGTGGTGATAGTTGCCGCGGCCATGATGTTCCCCCAGGGGGTTTCTCCGTGCAGACCCTGGAAGAGCGCGATGCCTACAGGTATGGTCCGCGCATGGTGGGTGGTTGTGAGCACCAAAGCGAAAATAAACTCGTTGAATGCGAATATGAATGCCAGCAGAAAGCAGGATAGGAATCCCGGCAAGGCAATGGGGAGGATTATCTTTCTTAATATCTGCAAATGTGTCGCACCATCGATCAGCGCTGCTTTATCGAGGTCTCGCGGTATCTGGGCAAAGTAACTCACAAGTATCCAGAGCGACAGGGGCAGGATCCAGGCGATATATGGGAATATCAAGGAACGATAAGTGTCCGTCCAACCTATTCCGGCCATGAATTTGAAGAGATAGCCGACCATGCTGACCTGGGGGAACATGGAAACCGCAAGCACAAAGAACATAATGAATACCTTGCCGGGTAAAGCCAGGCGCGTGATTGCATAAGCGGCCAGGCCTGCAATGAGAACGCAGAGAAACGCGCTTATCCCTGACACGATCAGGCTGTTGCGCAGATAGTCAAGAAAATGAAGAGACCTGACCGTCAGTACCGAACGGTAGTTATCCAAGGAAAAATGGAAATCTTGTGACGATAGAAAATCGGAGCTCTCACTGAAACTGGTGATGAACATGTACGCGAACGGCGTCAGGCAGAAGGTTGCCATGAAAATCGAGCCCAGCAGAATGAGGACGATTCGTGTTTTTCTCTCAGTCATTTTACCACCGAGCTAAAACGGCTCAACTTCACGTAGAGAACGGACAAACTGAAAGCGACGATGAAAAGAATGGTTGACACTGCGGAGCCATAGCCAAAATCGCCGCCCAGATAATATCTATAGGCGTAAAGGGAGAGGGAGTTTGTCGCCCCGCCTGGCCCGCCGTGGGTAAGGACATATATGAGATCGAAAATTCTCAAGGCGTCGATCGTCCTGAAAAGCAAGGCGACAACGAGCACGGGTTTGAGCAGGGGCAGGGTGATCCTGTAGAATCGTTGGAGTAAGTTCGCACCATCAACCTGACCTTGCTCATATAGTTCCCGTGGGATCGCCTGCAGGCCCGCAAGAAGGATGATCGCCACGAATGGAGATGTCTTCCACACATCTGAGACCACGAGCGAAAAGAACGCTCCCAATCCAGACCCCAACCAGTTTATTGGTTCTGCAGAAATGCCCAGTTTCACAAACAGAAAGTTTGCCAGACCATAATGGTAGTTGTAGATGAGCTCCCATATACGCCCTGAGATTGCCGCCGGAATTGCCCACGGTATGAGGACAAAAGCACGCAGGGCGCCCCTGAACGGCAGTTGTTCGTTGAGTAGCAGGGCAAACATAAGCCCCAGGCAAATCTCCAGCGGAACAGATACCGCAACAAAAAGAAAAGTGAACCTGAACGATTGCCCGAATGCAGGGTCGCTGAAGATCCTTCGATAATTTTCGAGAAACAAGAATTCTCTCTCCAGGAAAGTGACATCCTGAAACATGCTGGTGACGACCGTCCCCAGAACAGGCAGAATGATGAAGACCAGAATGAAAATAATGAGCGGCAGCAGAAAATTGCAGGATTCCCTCAGCTCGCGGAACGTGGATTTCATGGCGGCGAGATCATCGTCTGTAGATCTCGATTATCTTTTGTGCTTCTCTCTCTGCTTCGATCATGGCGGTTTCCGGCGCCAGTCGGTCCGCGAGTACGGCGTTTAGATGCTTCTGGATAACGTCCGAAATCTGTGTGTAGTAGGGTAGATTTGGTCTGGGTACGACATTGTCAAAGACATTTCTCAGGTCGGCAAAATGCGGGGACTTCTCAAGCACCTCATCATCCGAGTACACGTCTTCCCGGCCGGGATTCCAGCCGAGTTCCATGGCCAGTTTCTTCTGGATCTCGTAGGAAACCACAAATTTGAGAAATTCAAAACTCTTTGATTTTGCATCGGAATATCGCGAAATCCCAATATGCCATCCACCCAGCGTTGATACGCTACGGCCACGCGAAAAACGGGGCAGGGGGGCGATGCCAACTTTGTCTCTCACTTCTGACTTCTCACTTTGATGGAGTGACCAGGCATACGGCCAGTTGCGCTCAAATAGTGCATTACCCTGCTGGAAGAACATCCTTACTTCTTCTTCCTTCATTTCCGTGAAAGTATTTGGAGGAGAGATCTTATATCGGTGTATGAGGTCATACATCAGCTGGGTCGCTTCAATATTCTCATCTGTATTTAATACAATTTTACCATCCTTGATGACAATTCCACCACCATTTGAGGCCGAAAATTCAAGGAAATTGCAGATCAACCCCTCATATTGCGCTCCCTGCCATACAAACCCGTAGAAGTCGGGATTGGTTCTTCTGAGGTCGCCCTGAATATCGATCGCATACTCAACAAGTTCATCCCATGTATGCGGCGGTTTTCCGTATCCGTATTTCTTGAGCAGATCTTTTCTGTAGTACAGGAGTCCTCCGTCGACATATACCGGCAACGCAATTGTCTTTCCCCTGTATTTATCGACAAGATTCACCACTCTATCAAAGAATACGTCGGTGTTCATCTTCTCCCTCTCGACATATTCATCGAGTGGTTCTAGCCAATCTGACATTGCAAACTGCGTCACCCAGGCGACATCCATGAGAAAGACATCAGGCTCATCCCTCCTGGATTTCAGCGCGATCACGAGTCCCTGGCGCCTCTGGTCGGTATCGGTCGGCTGGCGCAGGAGATTCACTTTTGTGCCCGTCTGACTTTCAAATTCATCCAAAAGAATTTCCCAGAACTCCACCTCATATGGAGCGCCGCCAACCGCAAAGGTTACTACGTCTTCTTTTGCGCAGCGGGCTGTGATGATCAGCAATACTACAGAAAGGATGCTCATGGTGAATTTGGTTTTGAACATAGTGCCCTCCTTCCACGATGCTGCAATCCATTTTTCTATTTCAGAAATAAAGGATCCCAATTTTTATGTTACACATTTTGAATTCTTTATCAAGAACCACGTCTACGCGGGGTGGTAGGGCCTTGATCCCACACACCACGGTGCACCGTGAAGTGTATGATGCCGGTTGACCGGCGGTCGTGACTGACTATACTTCTCAATGACCGCCAATCGTATTAGTTACACGCCCATCGGCGTAATACGCTCGCCCTTCAAGGTCGCCGAGGGAACGCCGATCCAGCCGGCCGCCGGCAAGGGCATCAGGGGAACGGTCGAGGTCTTCCCGGCGCATGCCCGGGGACTGAAGGACCTCGTACGATTTTCACATATCATATTGGTCTATCACTTCCATCTGTCTACAAAATCTTCTTTGCAGGTGAGACCTTTCATGGACGACAAACTGCGCGGTGTGTTCGCGACCCGGGCGCCAAGCCGGCCCAATCCGATCGGCATGTCGGTCGTGCGCCTCATCCGCCGGAAGAGGAATATCCTGCACATTCAGGATCTGGATATCATAGATGGCACGCCGCTGCTGGATATCAAGCCCTATGTTCCTGAGTTCGATCATAGGAAAAAAGCAATGTACAGGATCGGCTGGCTCAAGAAAAGGGCACACCACGTTACGTCAACAAAAGCCGACCGCAGATTTGCGCGGTAGCGATCGGCGATACCGCGTTCTCTTTAGCGGATCAAAACGAGCTTTTCGGTTTGTGTTGCGGCGCCATTATCGACCGCAACAAAGTATATGCCTGCGGCCAGTTGCTGTCCCGCGTTATCCGTGCCGTCCCAAGTGACCGACAGGAGACGGCTGGTCTCAGATGACGGCAGGGCGATATTCTTCACTAAGCGGCCGGTCACGTCATGGATCCTCAGACCAACGAGATCCATGGATCCGCTTGCGAGCGAGATCGCGAAAAGCCCCTTGCTCACGCTCGGCCTTACGCATATGACGACATTCCCCGGCCGGTCGGCCGGCGCTTCTGCAATGCCGGTACCAACCGGAACCGCCAGCAATGCCAGGGCCGCAATCTCCGCTTTCGTGCATTCAGTACAGAATGCAAGGTTATTGAATCCCGCGCCGATCGAATCGCCGGTTGAATGAATGAATGGATTGTTCGTACCATAATTGGTCCAGTCCTCGATGTTGCACAGCGCCAGATAACCCTGGTCCCAGAAGGGCGCGTGGTCTGAATAGACCATCGTGTAGGACAGCTGCTTGTGGGTCAGGAGAGCAGTATAAGTATCGGCTGCGGCAATGAAGAAATCGGCAAAGGGTTCGCAGGGCGGATTGCTTGGTTTGGCAATGACCTCGAGCGACTCCGGTGCTATGTCGACGTATGCGAGCATGTCGCCGTTGATGACGCCGAGAATGCTGTCACCCTGGGCGCGTGCATGCTGCGCATAGTAGCCGCTGCCGTACATGCCGTACTCCTCGCCGGAGAACGCAATGTAGCGGATCGAATATTCAAAGTCATAGTCACGCATCACGCGCGCTGCTTCGAGCACGGCCGAAGTGCCGCTTGCGTTGTCATCGGCGCCGGGTGCGAAATTAGGCGAATAGAAGGCATACGAATCGAAGTGGCCGCAGATCACGGCATATATCGAATCCGGATATAGCGTGCCGCGTTTGATCGCAATGACATTGGGTGCATGGCCGGTCGTGTGATACTGGAAGAAGACCGAGTCCAGACCCAGGGCCGTGAACCGGTCGTGGATGTGGTATGCCGCGGCCAGGCATGAATCGTGGATCGATAACCGGGTGACGAAATCCTGCAGTCGCTGGACTTTTGCCAATATGCTGTCCGCGTCAACGAGGGTCAGGATCTCGGCAACCGTCTCGTTGTAGGACACGCGCGGGAAGACCGGAAGATCGGCCGCGCTGGAAAGGACCATCGGCGTGAAAGAAAGGCGTTTGACCATGACCTTCTGGTTGAGGACCTGTTCCAGCATGCCCTGGTGTACTTTGATCAGATAATCCTCAACGTCACGGGTCAGGATGTTGCTGAAAAGGGTAAGGTCGGCCGTGCCGGTCATGGGCCGTGCCAGGTAATAATCGCCTTCTTGCGGTGCGCTGGCCAGTATCTGATGATCGAGCGAAGATATCTTTTCAAACTCGGCATCATCGAGCAGGACGATCGCACAGTTTTCGAGTTCGGCAAGGACGCGGAGACCGCGCTGCGCGAGCGGCGCAAGCCTTACTTCGGTCAGGTCAATGCGGACAAGATGCTCGCCGGCAGATGCCGTCGCCAACACGAGCAGTAACAAAGCATAGATTTTTTTCATCATTTTTTCACCTCATTGTTTGGATCGTATTCCAACATAGAAAGTCACTCGCCGACCTTGATCGCCCTGATCTCCTGAGCCAGGTCCTTGGGGACCGAGAAACCGACGATCGCGCACCGGTCGAATTTCCTGGCATCGATGACCTTTGTGACTTCGACTTCACACGTTTCACGTCCTTCGCGGTCCAGTCCGATTGCCCGGTCGCCCTTCTTGGGCCGGGGCAGGAATTCATAGGGTATGTAGACGATCGAGTGGTCTTCGGGCGTTTCATCGACGACGAATATCGCCAGGCCCGGGCACCTTGGAATACATACGAGACAACCGGTGCATTTCTCGTAGTCGATCTCGGGCAGTTCGATTATTGAACCACACATCGATATCGCCTGGTTCGGGCATGCATCAACACACGGATCGCAGGGTATTTTCTCCGGACACTCGATAACCACGTACGGCCCGGCCTTTCGGCATGCCGCGGGTACTTCGGTATTCATGATGTCATATGATACACAAAAAACCTGCGGCGTCAATAATTACGATATCGTACGATTCTTCTGTGCGAGAGTGCTTTCTGTTCGTACTTAAGGCAGTTAAGCAAAAGTATTCTTTCTTGGCTAGGTATCGATGATCGCCATTCACTCTGGCATTCTGGTAATTACCAGAATGCCAGAGTACGGAGACGGTTTTGACCGGCTTGACTCCAGTGAATTTTCGGATAGAATAGGCCATGAAAATTATCTGTCGCTGCGAAGATATCACCGAGGAAGAGATAGTCCGGAAGATCCATGAAGGATACCGCACGATGGATGAGTTGAAGAGGATCCTCCGCGCCACTATGGGTCTGTGCCAGGGCAAAGGATGCCGCCGGCACATCGCCAAGATAATATCGAGGGAACTCGGTATCCCGATCGAGAAAGTTGTCCAGCCGACATACCGGCCGCCGGTCAAACCCATTCCGGTAAGCGCCACCGTTGATAAAGAGTAATTGTCCGATCCAGCAGGATAGGCGGGATAAGGAGCGCTCCGTGCAGGTGTTGGATTTGGGCCACCGGGATTATAAGGAAGCCTGGGATCTGCAGAAGGTCATCTATGAGAAGAGGGTGGCGGCGCAGATCCCGAATACGCTGATCCTGGTCGAACACAACCCGGTCGTCACCATGGGCCGGAGCGGGCATGACAGCAGCTTGCTCTTTCCGGTCGATTCCCTGAAGGGAAGAGGTGTTGCGTTCTACGATATCGAACGCGGCGGCGACGCAACATACCATGGCCCTGGTCAGCTGGTCGGTTATCCGGTATTCAACGTGAGAGACGGACTCGCCGGTATCAAGCCCTTCATCAACAAGATCGAGGAGGCGATCATCGCGACGCTCGCTGACTTCCATATTGCAGCATACCGGAAGGAAAAAATGGTCGGCGTGTGGACCGGTGAGTGCAAGATCTGCTCGATCGGTATCGCGGTAAAGAGATGGGTCAGCTTCCATGGTTTTGCCCTGAATGTCAATACCGATCTCGGGTATTTCGATCTGATCGTCCCGTGTGGTCTCAAGAATGTCCAGATGACGTCGATGCATCAGATATCGGGCAGGGAAATTGCGTTAGATGACGTGAAGCAGAGGGTTATCAATAATTTCGGCGTTATTTTCGACGCGGAGACGAAGCGCACATGTTTAGAAGAGATTATCTAAAAAAACCGGACTGGCTCCGGATCAAGATTCCCTCGGGCGATGGCTACAAGTCGATCTACAAGATCCTCGAAGACCATAATCTTTCCACGGTATGCAAGGAAGCGCGCTGTCCGAATATCGGCGAATGCTGGGCTAAGAAGAGCGCTGCGATCATGATCCTGGGCAAGGTCTGCACGCGCGCGTGCCGGTTCTGTGCGGTGGCGACCGGCAACCCGCGAGGTGTGGTCGACCGCGACGAACCCGGCCATGTTGCCGAAGTCGTCCGTGCGCTGGCCTTGAGATATGTTGTTATCACTTCGGTGGACCGGGACGATCTTGTTGACTATGGCAGCCGCCACTATGCACAGACGATAGACCGCATCAATCAGAGTAACCCGTCGACGAACGTCGAGGCGCTCATTCCCGATTTCAGGGCGGATGCCGGCTGTCTGCTGTGGATAATCGATGCCCGGCCCTATGTAATAGGCCACAATCTGGAGACCGTAGCGCGGCTCACGCCGTATGTGCGGGACCGGCGCTGCGGCTACGCCGTTTCGCTGGACGTGCTCAGGAAGTGCAAGGAATTGAATCCGAAGTCGATTACCAAGAGCGGCCTGATGGTCGGGCTGGGTGAACAAGAGCAAGAGATCCTGACCGCTTTGCACGATCTGAAGCATGCCGGTGTCGATATCGTCACGATCGGCCAATACCTGCAGCCCACGAGAAAGCATGTTCCGGTCCAGAGGTATTACACGCCCGATGAATTCGCCCGCTTGAGAAAAGCCGGGCAGACCATCGGCATCAGATACGTGGTCAGCGGACCCCTGGTCCGTTCCTCCTATCACGCCGCCGAGATATTCGATCAATCACCGCAGAGCAGATCGTAACATGCAAATCCTTCCGCGGCTCCGGCTGTTGACTTCAGGCCGCGAATCCATATCATTCAACGACTTCCGGTTGAGCAAATACGTGCTATTCGAATTCTGCCAAGGAAAATAATGATAAGGACATAAGGGGGTATTAGTGAAAACATTGTTGAGTGTCGGTGTTTGTTGTTCCATCTTATTCGGTTTCGGCCATGGGCCGTCGGTGCTCGTTACGGTTGAACTGCGCGATAATGCCGAGATAGCGAAGTGGCTTGCCGCTTCCATTCCGACGTACGAATTCATCGACAACGCGGCGATCGCTGAGGTCGGCCCGGCTGAGATGGAACGCGTCGCCGCTCTTGGTTTTACTGTCCGGGTGATCGATGAAACGCCCTGGACCGGTCAGTATTTCTTCAGTGAGTTCCCGGTTGATCTGGAATCACAGATACCCGGTGACATCCTCTGGCGCCGCGGTGAGATTGTTCTTATCCGGGCTGGAGATGAGAAGATCCCGGACTTGCGCCGCTTGCCCCTGCAATTCCAGCCATTGAAGCGAAGATCATTGCCTTTAAGGTTCTGGCAACAAGTCATGAGCAAGATGGTCGTGCAGACAGTTGAGTGGGATCCATTCATTCAGAGCGTCGTGGACCAGGTGAACACGGATTCGATCACCTCGTATATCCAGCGACTCCAGGATTTCAAGACCCGGCTCGCGCTTACCGATAGTTCCTTTGCCGCTTCAGCGTGGCTCAGACAGAAATTCAACAGTTGGGGCATGGCCGCGGTCTTCGATAGTTTCTACATGGCAACGAATTGGCCGGGCACGGGTTACGAGCGCAACGTGATCGCAACCCTGGACGGCACGATGGACCCGTCCAAAATCATGATCATCTGCGGTCACCACGACGCGATCGTCTGGTGGGACACGGCACTTGCCCGGTATAACGCACCGGGCGCCGACGACAACGCTTCGGGCGCCGTGGCCGCGCTGGAAGCCGCCCGCATATTCAGCAATTATTCGTGGGAACCGACCATGCAATTCATAACGTGGGGCGCTGAGGAGCTCGGTCTTTTCGGCAGCTATCACTACGCCGAGCGTGCCGACAGTCTCGGCCTTGACATCGGCGGCGTGCTGAATTTCGACATGATCGGCTACATGGACGATGCAAATCTCGATTGCATAATCCAACGTCACGCATCGGCATCGCTCTGGCTGTCGGATCTGTTCCACACCATCGGGCAAACGTATGTCCCATCCCTGGCCATTTACCGTGTCATATCGAGTGGCGGTTCAGACTGGTACCCGTTCGCGATCCACGGCTTTCCGGCGGTGGGCGGCGCTGAGCGTGCCGGAAGTTTTTTCAATCCCTACTACCACGACACGACCGACCTTTTGTCTACAATGTCACCCGCTCTCTACACCGACATCGTAAAAACCGGGGTTGCGACGCTGGCCGTGCTTGGTCTATACCCGGGTCCGGTTCGAGACGTGGCCGTCATCGATATCGGCGAAGGTACGACGCTGCACATAAGCTGGCAGTCCAGCCCGGAGAGCGACGTGGCTGGCTACCGCGTCTGCTGGGGGCGCTTAAGCGAAGCATACAGCGATAGTCATTTCGTGGCTGGTATCGCGGCCAATGTCGACACCTTGACCGGCTTGATGACCGATTCGACATACTACATTATCGTGCGGGCGATCGATGCGGCGGGCCACCCGAGCTATGCTTCCTACGAGGTGGCATGCACGCCGCGCCTGGTGCCGCTTGCGCCTTCCGGCGTCGTCGCCACGCCGATTGCATCCGGAGTGAGGATCGACTGGCATCCCAACGCAGAGCTCGATCTGGCCGGTTACCGTCTGTACCGCCGGCTCAATGACGATCCGGTCTATGACAGTCTCAATACGGCGCTCTTGACCGACACGACGTATACGGACAACGGGCTTTCCGGCGCGAACCGTTACTACTATACGCTGCGGGCGTTTGATGATGCGGGTCATGGGAGTGTCTACAGCGCTGAGGCCTATGGCCGGCCGATCACCCTGGACCAGGGAGTCCTGGTCGTCGATGAGACGCGCAACGCCACGAACCCGCCGGACAGTCTGCAGGATGCGTTCTATGCGTATATCCTGACCAATTATCTCGCCGCGGCCTTTGAGTATGACAGCAGCCATCACGCGCCGGTCCTGGCTGACTTCGTTCCATATTCATCAATCGTCTGGTTTGCCGACGACTACCTCGAGAACTTTGCCGCGGGTCATGTCGCTGATCTTCAGACCTATCTCGGTCTGGGCGGCAATCTCTGGTTTGTCGGCTGGCGGCCGACCGCCAACCTCCAGGGGCAGTTGGCTTATCCTTTCACTTTCAGCACCGGCAGTTTCCTGTATGACTATTTCCACCTCAGCAATGTTGCGATCACGGCGGCGACCGATTCGTTCCAGGCGGCCGACGGGTTAGCCGGTTATCCGCGTTTGGAGGTCGATACCTCGAAAGTGCCTTATTCAACCTGGAACGGGGTCCTGCGTTATATCGAGGCCTTGACCCCGGTCAGTGGGGGTGAGGTCATCTACACGATGGACATGCGCAACAGCGCGAGTCCGTACCAGGGCGCGTCGTGTGCGGTGCGTTATCTGGGCAGCGGTCACAAGGCCGTCTTTTTCGGTTTTCCGCTCTATTTCATGGACCAGGACGATGCGCGTCTGGCCGCCCAGCAGGTGATGAGTGATTTTGGCGAGGTCGGTATTGCCGAGACGCCGAAGAGTACCGGAGCGGTATCCGGTGTTCTCCTGCAGCCGAACGTGCCCAATCCGTTCAAAAATGAGACCGTGCTCCGTTATCAGCTCGGGGCCGCGTCCAACGTGCGCCTGCGCATCTACAATGTCGTTGGTCAGTCCGTCTCGACCCTGGTCGATGCGGTCCAGGAACCCGGCGCGTACTCCATCATCTGGCCGGGCCTGGATGACCATGGCCGCAAGGTCGCAAGCGGCGTCTACTTCTGCCGGCTCGAAACAGAAAACGAAAGCACGATGAAGAAACTTACGATATTGCGTTAACCCCGGTTCCTGCCGATTGCAACCGGCGAGACGTTCGCGTATCCTGCTTGACTGAGCGGGAAATTGTGGTATTATCTGGAGTTACAAGGGGAGGCTATGGCTGAAATCCTGCAGGATATTCTGAACAAGAATGAGAAGAGGATCATTCTGGTTGTCATGGACGGATTGGGTGATCTGCCGGCACCCGAGAAAACCGCACTCGAGATCGCGCGGACCCCAAATCTCGATCGACTTGCCAAGAAAAGTGCATTCGCGCTGACGGTTCCGATATCTTCTGGAATAACTCCGGGTAGCGGGCCGTCCCACCTCGCGCTTTTCGGGTACGATCCGCTCGATAACCAGATCGGCCGGGGAGTCCTCGAAGCCCTGGGTATTGGCCTGGAGGTCAAGGAGAACGATCTTGCGGTCCGTGCGAATTTCGCCACGGTCCGGGATGGAATCGTTGTCGATCGACGTGCCGGCAGGATATCAACGAAGGAATGCACGCGGTTGTGCAAGAAGCTTCAGGCGGCGATCAAGACGATCGAACAGGTGCCGGTGGTCATAAGGCCGGCCAAAGATCACCGGTTCGTGGTCCTGTTCGAGAACGCGGGGTTATCCGTAAATCTCACCGATGCTGATCCGCAGAAGGAGAATCAGAAACCCGTCTTCGCTCAGGCCAGAGACGATCAGGCCAAGAGATCGGCCGAGATCGTCAATGCATTCATAAGGAGATCGGCCGAGGTGTTGAGTGATGAGAAGGAATCCAACTATATTCTCCTCCGGGGTTATGCCAGAAATCCCAATCTTCAGCCGATGGCCCAGCGCTACGGATTGAGCGCCGCAGCAATTGCCACGTACCCAATGTACCGTGGACTCGCTGCTCTGGTCGGCATGGATGTGCTGAAGACCGGCGAGACGATCGCGGATGAGATGAAGACGCTGAAGGAGAGTTACATTAACTACAATTTCTTCTTCGTCCACATAAAGGGAACCGATGAGGCCGGTGAGGACGGCAACCAGCCGGAGAAGATCCGATGCATTGAGGAGTTTGACAAACACCTTCCGGTGATCATGAATCTCAAACCCGATGTACTCTGCCTGACGGCTGATCATTCGACACCTACTGTGCTGCAATCACATTCGTGGCACCCCAATCCCATGCTGCTGCACTCGAAATACATTTTCCCTGAAAAGAAGCGTTTCACGGAACGGCATTGCGCGCAAGGTAACCTGGGGATCATCAGATCGCTGGATATCATGCCATTGCTTCTTGCCAATGCCCTTAAACTCAAAAAATACGGAGCGTGAAAATGGACAATAACAGCAAGAAAGCGCTTATTTCGGTCGCAAACAAGGAGGGAGTAGTTGACCTCGCGCGGGCGCTGAAAGACCTGGGTTATGAGATCATCGCGACCGGAGGCACCCAGAAATTGCTGGCTGATTATGGCATAAACGCGGTCAAGATATCCGACTATACGGGCGGTTCGGAAAGCGAGCGGGTCAAGACATTGAGCCAGCGGATCGCGAAGGAGATCCTCGAGACCGGCGAGATCGGCCTCGTTATCTGCAATCTATACCCCTTCTTCGCACAGCAGGACAGGATCCTGGAAGACATGATCGAATACATCGATATCGGAGGAGTGACTTTGATCCGGGCCGCGGCCAAGAACTACAAGAAGGTGGGTGTGGTCTTCGACCCAGGACAATACTCGGATGTCGTTAAAACCCTCGAGCAGGGAACCGCGGATGAGAACTTCCGGCTGGAATTGGCACGAAGGGCATTGGATTACATCGCGTGGTACGATACGGTCATCGCCGAATACTTTTCGCCCGATTTCGAAAAACGGCAGTACTTCGCCGCCGCCGCCGAAAAATTCATTGCTATGCGCTACGGCGAGAATCCGCATCAGAAGGCAGCGTTCTATCTGAACCGGGTGCATCAGGACCGCTTCAGGATCCATGGCGGCAAGGAGATCTCATACAACAATATTCTCGATGCGGATGTTGCCTATGGTGCGGCGCATGAATTCAAGGATGAGGTTGCCTGCGTGATCGTGAAACACCAGACGCCGTGCGGCGTAGCGCTCGGTGAAACGCAAGCCGAGGCATTCGAGCGCGCATACCTGGCAGATTCGGTGTCGGCCTTCGGGGGTATCGTGGGTCTCAACCAGAGGGTGGAGCTGGACACGGCCGAGCTTATTGCCGGGCATTTCTTCGAGGTTGTCATCGCGCCGGCTTATGATGAAAAGGCGCTGGAGAGGCTACGGATGAAGAAGGGGCTGCGCATCGTTGAAGTGGATCCGGAATTGATCAAGCCGGTTGTTTACCGGCCGGTCTTCGGCGGTATCCTCGTCCAGGAACAGGACCGTGCCGATCTGGCCGATTGGCAGGTCGTGACGAAAAGGGAACCCAGCGGGTACGAAACGAATGCTTTGAAATTCGCCTGGAAAGTGGTGAAATGGGCAAAGTCCAACGCGATCGTTTTCGCAATAGAAGGCCGGACGGTCGGCATCGGAGCCGGTCAGACGTCGAGGGTGGGAGCGGTTGAGATCGCGCTGCGACACTCGGTTGACCGCAGTGCGGGCATCGTCCTGGCCTCGGATGCATTCTTTCCCTTCCGGGATGGCATCGATACCGCCGCCAAGGGCGGCGTGACCGCGGTCGTTCAGCCGGGCGGATCAAAACGCGACCAGGAGGTGATCGACGCCTGCAATGAACACGATATCGCCATGGTGTTCACGCACATGCGTCATTTCCGTCATTGAGGTCCTGCGTCCCGTTTCTCCAGTACTACAGGATCACCGACAACATAAGATCAACGAGCCAGTTGTCAGCATCGGCGCCGGCGACGTGATCGACGTTGGAGCGCCACTGCCGGCCGATGTCAAAGCGCAGATGGAAATTACGCCGGAAGAGATATCCGGCGCCGACCTTCAGTTCCAGCGTCTCGTCGACGACGCCGGACGGGAACGGCGGGTTTATCGGTCCGCCTTCTTCCTCAAAAGGAACGTAGATCGTGCCTTCGCCCTTGCGGAGATAACGCAGCGCAAGGTGCGGGAATAACCCGGATGCGTTGATGTAGTTGACCTTGAGGCTCAGTTCGTCGGCATCATTGCCCAGCGGATAACCAAGACATCGTTCGCGGCGCGCATAGATATTCTGTTCCTTGCGTTGCGTGTAGACCCACTTGTCAACGAAGGTATAATTGATGTGTACGACCAATCCCCGGCAGATGAGCGATCTCAGTCCAACCTGGTATGCCAGTTTGTTGGGGTACGGATCATCTTCGTACATGTAATCGTCGATCAACAACTCGCCGTAGAATATTGAATTGAGCAGACGCATCTGCGCGTCCAATGACCACATCACGTTGTCGTCGCGTCCACTGCTCCACTGGGCAAGGTAGAACGGGAAGAAAGGATTCAGGTACGACGGTTCCAGCGAATCAGCCGAAACGAGGGCTTCTGAGAACCCGATATTGAGGAATCCTTTCAGGTCCAGACCAAGGCGATGCAGCGAAAGGAATTTTGCGCGCGCCGCATCGAGGGCTGAAAACATGCTGTGGAATTCGAAATACTTGCCCGTTATTGTCAGCAGAAAGCCGTCGTATCCGCTCGGGTCTGATGAGAGCAGCAAGCTATGCGTTGCGCCCGGTCCCCAGGAGATGTTCCGGCGTCCCAGGTCGAACCGGACCTTGTCCCATTGCAGCCGCACCAGGCCTTCATTGAGATAGGTCTGGAAATTGTTCCAGGGCTTGGGCCCGAGCGTATCAAGGACATTGGCGCGTCTGATCCTCATTGCGTGCGAAAATTTGACGTGCGGCAGCAGCGTTCCGCCGAATCGTTCATCGAGTGCGCCGCAACAGAAAAGAGGTTCGCGTTCATATATCCCCATCAGGTGGAGCAGGTAAGTGAAATCATCCCCTTTTGCCGTCAGGGAGGCAAGACCGGAAATTACTCTTCGGTCCGTCGCGTTCAGCTGGGTCTCATTGATGATCAGGCGGTCGATCTGGTGAAGAACCCAGTCTGTATCGTAGGGCCGGATCGAAGGCGTATCCATGAGTCCGCGAAGCTGCAGATAATCGATGTAATCCATGATTGGTGAATCAACCGGCAGGGTGAATGCGAATATGATAAATAACAGCATGTCTTCCTCCTTAATCGTTCCCGCGAAATATTATAGTGACCGGGGCATACAATGCAAGGCCTTCATTGCGCCGGTTCAATGGCCGGTGTGCGTGCACGCGTAGCATCGCGGCCGTTCATCAGTGACGGATCAGATGGCCCTGGCAAATGTCAGGTGGATCTTACCGTCGAGCCACTTTCCGGATCCGGGCCAGGCAATGATCAGTGATGCATCAGCAATGCGCGACTTCGCTTTCATGCCAAAGCCGTAGGAAAATACGATTTCACGGTCGATGCGGGCAATATCCACCATCGGGAAGATGAACAGGCGGTGGTATTCAATATTCAGCCACAATGCCCGTGTCGCCGTGAATTCGTCTTCCAGGTAGCCGCGCAGGCTCCTGGCTCCTCCAATACGCACGTAGTCGAAGAATTCATAACTGGACGTCGCCACGCGGCGATAGTGTGCCTGCAGGACTACTTTCATCATCGCGAACTCGCCGTCGTATGTGAAGCGCGAGCGATCCGCTTCCCGGAAAAGATGGTCGAAATGGAGTACCTGCACGGTCGCCCACTCAGACCCCTTGAGATCATATTCCAGTCCAACACCAAGGAGATTGCTGGAACCGTGGCGGCTCGCTGTGTCACTCACATAGTAGTTGGTCAGTTCGATGCCCGATAACAGAGATATTTTGAAGTGTGCGCCGACCGGCGCTGCGAATCTCACGTGGCCTTTGGTTAGGCGTGCGCTGTCATACGTCAGGATGGAGAATTCGGCGTCGATCTGCGCCGGTGCTATGAGTACGGGTTCGCGGAACTTGAAGGAGAATAGCCGCTGGTATTCGTAGTCAAAATCCAACTGGCGCAGCGTGCCGAGAATGTTGCATGAGGACAAGGCCGCTCCGAAGCTGAGATCCGTGCCGCTGAACGAGCCGGACAGAGTGAGAAAGTCGCTGTCCTTCTCGCGGAGCAGGAACATGACATAGTACCGGCCATCACGATCGAGAATCTTATCGGTAATGCCTTCGAACGCTCCGGTACCCATCAATCTTCGCTTGGCCAGCTCCGTGTTCTTTCTTGAAAAATAGAGACCCCGCTTGAAATTCGCCAGGCGTCTTGCCGCGCCCTGGTCGGTGCGGCGGCTGTTCTTGATGAGGAGGTCATCGATGGTTATTCTCGGACCTTCGTCGATGGCCAGGTGCAAGGCCGGCGGTCCGTCTTCACGGATGATCATCTCGGGTGTCACGCGGCAGAAGGGGAATCCGGCGTCATTGTACCTATCAAGGATCCTTGATATCAGGTTTTCAGCTTCGCGCTGGTTCCTGACGCGGGTGGTGCTGTTGAGCAAGTATGGCGATGAGAAAAAAATGTTGCCCGCGGTCTGAACGGCAGACCATTGGTTTGCGAGTAATACTACGACAAACAGAATGTTACAGAGCAATCCAGCAGGACATACCGATCAGTGCTGAAAAAGAAAAGGACGCCACTTGATATTCGGGCTGCCCAGTTCCTTGAGGGCAAATGTGAAATAACTAGGTCGCTTCGGGTTCTTGAGAAGATGCATGCTGGTGTGTTTCAGACTCTGGTTTCCTTTCTTGTTGTTGCATTCTCGGCAGGCGCAGACAAGGTTCTCCCACGATTCATCGCCGCCGAGTGCTTTGGGAAGGACGTGGTCGGCGGTCATCTGGCCGGTTCTCTTACCGCAATACTGACACTGGTGATTGTCCCGTTTTATCACGTTCTTCTTGGTGAGCGAGATCTCCTTGCGTTTGATACACACGTAGTATCGCAAACGGATCACCGACGGCGCCCGGTAAGTTACGCTGATAGCATGCATGACCCGGTTGTCATGATTCTCAACCATATCCACTTTACCCAGGATCAGCAGCGTGATCGCTCTTTTGAGTTTCAGGATGGTCAGCGGTTCGTAATTCTGGTTCAGCAGCAGGACCGGTAGTTGCAGCATCAGTAGTTTATCTGGATCGGCGCCGCTTGGTCGACGACGAATTTGCGGTTGTAAGTGAAAACGCCGAAGATGTTCGACGAATCGGTGTATTCGATGTAGATGCGGAATGAATCGGGAATCGAGCGATCTATCCATATGTTCTCGGGTGTCAGGACGATCTTCATTTCGCCCGCGACTTTGCTCAATTCTTCCCGGATCATGTCGTCGTTCTGCAGCGGCCCAATGCGTACCGTGGTTTCGACTTTCTCGTTGAGGGAGCCGTATTTGAAGTGAACGCCGGCGATCTGGTATCCGGCATAGCCAACGACCAGAAGTATGATGATCAGGATTATGACTCCAAAGCCAGATATTCCCCTGCTCATTGTGATCCTCCTTTGCAGTAGAACCACTTATCTTCCTGCAATTCTTCCAGCCACGTATTGCAGCGTCGTATCTCATTGTTCGCATACTGCGCCAGCTGTCCATCCCCTTTTGCCCGGTTGTAATGGGTAATCGCAGTATTGAAGTGGCTGATCGCCGCGTTCAGGGTCGGGCAGTTGCCGGCACTCTTGTTCTGCGTCCAGCTGCTGCGCCCATCATTGCCCCGGCGCACGTAGATATCGCCCAGCAACAGGTAGGCGTAGAGATTATTGGGTTCGAGCTTCAACGCCTCATTAGCAAGGTCTTCGGCGGCGCTGTAGCGTCCGCGTTCGATGTTGAGATCGACAAGCTGGTAGACCGGTGCCGCGTTGTTCGGTGCCAGGCGCCGCGCGGTATTGAGTTCCTGCTCGGCATTCTGGTATTTCTTCTGTTTTGCATAGACCTGGCCCAGCATCATGTGATAGCGGTAATTGTCCGGCTGTTCCTTTATCAGGTCGGAATACATCCGGGCGGCCGGATCATAGTTCTTCAGATCAAAATAGGTCTGGGCGAGTTTCTCGCGAACCTCGACGATGGCGGGCCTTTTTTCTATTATCGCCTCGAGATAGTCGATCGCGTTCCTGGGCTCCCCTTTTTCTATGTATATGTCAGCAACGGCGAACATCGTCGTCAGATTCTCGGGTTCGTTTTGCAGACTCATGTTGTAGTACTCGAGCGCCCGGTTATAGTTGCCCATCTTCGAATAGACGTAGCCCAATCCATTAAGAAGATTGATGTTTTTCGGGTCGTTCTTCAACCCTCTTTCATATTCGGCCGTTGCCTCGCCGTATTTCCGCAATTCCGTATACAACGCAGCGAGCCCTTCATAGGCGCGCGGGTCTTTCGGATCGATCTCCTTTGCTTTGTTGTACTCGGCTTCTGCCGCAATGATATCATTCCTGGTGCGGTACGCTCTGGCAAGAGCAATGTAGGCGGCGTAATACGTCGGCATCGCTTCGATCGCCTTCTGGAAATAGTTGATCGCTTCGTCGTAGTTACCTTGCTTATAGTACTCAAAGCCGATGGAATAGTTTTGCTCGGCTTCTCTTTGCCGCTCCTCAGTTGTTTTTTCGGCTACCGGATCTTTGACGGTTTGCGCTGGTGCGCACCATACGGACAAACTCACGGCGAGCAGTGTCAAGAGACACATTCCGGTGAACATTCTTTTCATCATAACCTCCGATTCGTGAAATGGAGCCGACGGGATTCGAACCCGTGACCTCTTGACTGCCAGTCAAGCGCTCTCCCAGCTGAACTACGGCCCCGGCTATCAGTTCTCTCTATAGAGGGGATTGTACCAAAAAATACGCAGAAGTCAAGGGTGAGGTCCCTTCTGCAGGGACTATTGTCTATGGCGGCGCTTCCCGGTGAACCGGGCAACCAGAATGCTCAACTCAAAAAGCAGCAGGAGGGGTATGGAGAGGAGGAGGAGCGTGAAGAAGTCACCGGTCGGCGTGATCACGGCACAGAGGATCAGGACCGCAACGATGGCCTCTGGCCGGTGCCTGGAGATCGTATCGACATCCACCACACCCAGGCGCATCAGGAAAAAAAGCACGAGCGGCAATTGAAACAGCAGGCCGCTGCCCAGCAGGCACCAGAGGAAGAAGTTCATGTACTTGCCGATATTTATCATGGGCTGGATCGTCTCACTGCCGAATGAGAGCAGGAATTTGAGGCCGTACGGGATCAGTATGTAATACCCGAAGAAAATGCCCAGGGCAAACAGCAGGATACCGGAGCTCATATAGCTCAGGGAAACGCGCCGCTCGTCCCTGGTCAATCCGGGACCGATGAATGCCCAGCTCTGATACAGGAGGTAAGGAAAGGATACCACGACGCCAAGGAATACTGCCGCTTTTATCTGGGCCGTGAAAGCTTCGGTGGGAGCAAAGAAGTATGTGGTTCCCAGCGACGCTCTCTCGATTATCGTGTTCAGAAAATTCTTTGCGAAGAAGAAGCCGGCCGCCGTGCACACTGCGACGGCGGCGATCGACCACAGTATTCTTCTCCGCAATTCCTCCAGGTGGTCGATAAAGGACGCGTGCTTCTCGCTCATCGGTGATCCGCTTTAGCAGTCATTGCGATCGTGGTGACGGTTATTTCAGTCGCGGTATTCGAGGGGCAGGGAGAAGACGAGATCAGTGGATTTCGCAAGGAGCATTCCGCCAGCCACGAATACCTGCTTGAAGTTCATGCGCGGGAGATTATAGATAATATGGTAGGAACCGCCCACCGGCTCGTAGTAATACATGCCCGAGTAAGTAGCACAATACAACACGGTGCCATCGGTGTCTATATCATAGATGTTGAAATAGGGCAGGAGAGACCAATTCGTATCCGGCCGTACCGTATCCGTATCACGGTCCGCGCCGGGATAGCGTATAAGTTGGTTGTTCGTTCCGAGCGCGTAAATGTCGTCAGCCAGCTCGACGATATCTTTTACGCCGAAAGGGAGTAACGTGGACCAGGTTTTTGCCTCCCGGTCGTATCCGTACATCCCCATCTCACCGCCCACATAGACCACATGACGCGCCGGGTAAATGATATGAACTGCATGCCGGTCAGGGCCGAAGGGCGCCGGGCTGTCGGTGCCGCCGGCGATGCTGAATGCTCCGGACCGCGTTCCCACGTAGATGTTCTCGTCGTCGCTGCTGATCGACAGAATGTTCTCGTCGAACGATCCCCTGGGTGATTCCAGCGTGCCCTCGGTGACCAGCACGCTGTTCTGCCGCGCGACATGGACAGCACCGTTGAAGGTGACGAGATCGATCAGCGGGCTCCTGAAACGCTGGTACGTCCAGTCCCCGGTCTCAGGATCGAAATAGGAAAGACCGGATCTCGACACAAAGGCTATCTTGCCTTCGATCATCCTGTTTCTGCTTATGTTCAGGTCGAGCGGGCCATTGACGATGCGCTCGTTCTGCCAGGATATCTTGTTGTACTTCAAAACGCCATACTGATCAGTGCCGACGAACAGATGCATGCCGTCATCATAGACCGCAGTTATCGGGTATTGTACGAAGGGCGTCTGCGAGAAATGGACATCATCGACGAAGTAATACGGATTTAAGAACGGATGTTTTGTGATGTCGCCTTCGATCGTCTTCCTATGCCAGTAGATATTGACGGGGAATGCGCTGATCCTGGATATCATACCGGTCACCTTGTCCAGGGCGAACTTGTCGCCGTTCCGGGCGTCTTCAAGGTAGAGTTCTCCGGCATCGATGGCGAATCTTTCGGCCGGGAAATGAAGCGGGAATTCCTGCAGGTTGAAGGTCATCGTCCTGAAGCGGAGGATCTTCTCGCGGCACAGGATCCAGAGGTCACTGGTGTAGTGGTCATAGCCGACCAACTGGGGCGCACAGTCGAAATACAGTGCGTTATTCAGTCTGAAATCATGCTTGTCAATGAACAGCAGGTAGTCGTCGCTCAGCGCAAAGACTTGCATATTGGATGCGGCGATCGATTTCACGTGCCCGAGGGGCGGTATCACCGTGTACCGGTCCAGGGCGGCGTTTTGTGGAAAGACATTAACTTGCAGCAGGAAAAAAAAGATAAGAACACCCATTACATTCTATTGCGTGAATTCTCTCCTCAGAAGATAATTGATGGACCGTGGGATCTGGCCGATCAGGTCGGTTGCGGTCACGGAATATTCATTGCTGTCATCCATCAGGAGGTCGGCGCACAGTCCGTGCAGGAACACGCCGGCCGCGCCAGCGTGCAGCAACGATTGCTGCTGTGCCACGAGACCGCTGATCATGCCGACCAGTACATCGCCCGAACCGGCAGTCGCCAGTCCGGAATTTCCGGTCGGGTTCAGATACGCCTGGCCGTGCTGGTCGGAGGCGACCGTGGGCGCACCCTTGAGCACCACCACGCACTTATGCTTCCGTGCCTGTTCGATCGCTATCTCGATTCTTTGTTCATTGATGGTCGCCGGTGCAGTACGCATGAGTCTGGACAGTTCACCGGGGTGCGGCGTCATCATGAGCGGCGCTCTGATCTTTTTGAGGATAGTTGGATCCTGGGCAACGATGTTGATGGCGTCGGCGTCGATGATACACGGCACGGCGATCCGGGGAAGGAGTTCGCGTAAGAACTCGGCCGTTTCCGGATGCGTCGTGAGCCCCGGGCCGATGACGATCACATCGCTCGTCTTGAGAATCGGGCGTAGTGTGGCGATCGCTTTGGGACTGATGGTTTCATCGGCGGTCTGGTCCAGGGGTATCTTCACGGCCTCGAGCAGGTTCGCCTCCACCGCATCGATGATACCGCGCGGCACAGCAAGGCGGACCAGCCCCGCACCCATCCTGAGTGCGGCATGGGCGGCCATTACCGCGGCGCCCGAGAACCCGCGCGCGCCGGCAATTATCAGGACCTGTCCGAACGTTCCCTTGTTACCGTCGGCCCGGCGATAGGGCATCCAGGAGAGGACATCTCCATACTCCGTGACTTGCAGCGAGCCGTCGCTGACCAGCGAGTACGGTATGCCGATGTCGACCGTATGCAGATCGCCGCCGCAGTCGCGGCCGGGAGAGAGCAGGTTGCCCCGTTTGGGCAGGCACATTGTGGCCGTGGCATCGGCCACCACGCAGGTCTTCTGGAATTGACCGTCATCGCCATTTATCCCTGATGGAATGTCGATCGACAAAATGAAGGCATCGGCATCATTCATCAGTTCGAACGCACGGCAGTAGATATTCCCGGGTACACCTTTGAAACCGGTGCCGAAGATCGCATCGACGATAATACCGGGGTGAAAAGACCGGCAGATGTCCTGGAGAGCACTGAACCGGGTGATGTCCTTGATCGGCAGTCCCGCCTGTCCAGCGAGATGGAAATTCCTGAGCGCATCACCTGTGAGTTCACGGGCCCGGCCCAGCAATACCGCTTGCACGAGGGCGCGACGGTTTTGGAGATGGCGCGCAACGACAAAGCCATCGCCGCCGTTGTTGCCTTTGCCGCAGATCACGAGGACCCTCTGTCCCTCCAGCTCGAAGTAGTGCTCAAGCACGTCAACGCAGCCGCGGCCGGCATTCTCCATGAGGACGAGGCCCGGAATGGACAGTTTGCGCATTGCCCAGGTATCGATCGCCTTCATTTCCTTGGTCGTGACCACCCGCATACAAAGATTCTATGAAAAAAAGCGGCGAAGTCAATATGT
>JACUUY010000246.1 GCA_014859085.1 Caldifarciminota bacterium | reverse complement strand
CTTCGTCATATTTACCGGCCTTTGCCAAATAGTCAGCGGCACGCACGCAGATCGCTCTTCTTCGCTTCGCATCCTCGAACTTGCTGAAGAGGAAGTCCCGGAACACATTATGCAGTCGGTAGCCGTGCTCGGGTATGCTGAAGACAAACGCGTTGCGCCTTGCCAGCTCAGCGAGCAGGGTGCGTGAATTCCTGCGGCCGGTTGCCGCGTCGCACAGATCCGGACTCAGCCAATCGAAGAGCGAGCACTCAACCAGGAACCTGCGCACGCGCGCCGGTTCCTGAAAATATATCTCCTGGGCGAAATAGTTGAATAGACCCGACTGCGATCTCATGTACCCCGCGATCGTTGACCGGGCATGCTCGGACGATGCAATCCCGCCAAGGTGTTGCGTGGATTGGATCATAAGCCGTAGACTCACGGGCCAGCCTTCCGAATACTTTTCCACCGCTTCAAGATCCCGTGCCCTGAGCGGGATCCCATAGATGTCCTTGAAGAGCCGGCTTATTTCGTCTTTTGTGAAGCGCAGATGCTGGGCCGTCAAATCGAAAAATTCATCCCGTGCCCTCATCAAAGCAAAATATAGTTCGGGCTCTGAGCGGGACGTAATTATGAAATGCAGGTTGGGCGGCATATTCTTGAAGATGTAGTTGAGCGTATTGTCTATTGCTGCGGACGGTTTGAGGGAATGATAGTCCTCCAGGATTATGTACGCGTCCTCCTTTATCGATTCGACGACTTCGTTGATGAACGTGCCGCTGACAAGTTCTGAATAGCGCTGCGGCTGGTTGAGCAAATGGTGCAGCTGCGCAACCTTCTTGCCGAACGGCGGGTTCAACTTCTGGAAGCCGGCAACGAGATAGGAGAAGAAGACCGCGGGCTCCGCGTCGGTCGGCTCGAGATGGTAGTAAACGGCCGGGACGCCAATCCGGTTCAGAAAGTGCGAAAGCAGGGTCGTTTTGCCATACCCGGCTCCCGCGCACAGGAGGATCACTTTCTTGTCGAGGTTCCGGGATAATGCGTCGATCAGGCGCTCTCGCTCGAGCGTCTTGGTCCGTATTTCAGGCGGCTGCAATTTACTGAGCAGGATCATACGCATTCATCCTTTGATTCTTGAGG
>JACUUY010000245.1 GCA_014859085.1 Caldifarciminota bacterium | reverse complement strand
CTTCGTCATATTTACCGGCCTTTGCCAAATAGTCAGCGGCACGCACGCAGATCGCCTTCCTTCGCTTCGTATCCTCGAATTTGCTGTAGAGGAACTCCCTGAACAAATTGTGCAGCCGGTAACCGTACTCCGGTAAGCTGAAGATGAACGCGTTGCGCCGTGCCAGTTCAGCGAGCAGGACGCGCGAATTCCTGCGGCCGGTCGCCGCGTTGCACAGATCCGGGTCCAGCCACTCAAAGAGCGAGCACTCCAGCAGGAACCGGCGCATGCGCGGCGTTTCCTGGAAATATATCTCCTGGGCGAAATAGTTGAAGAGGCCCGCTTGCGACCTCAGGTATCCCGCGGTCATGGACCGGGCGTGCTCGGATGATGCCAGTCGCGCCGGATGCCGCGTTGCCTGGATCATGAGCCGCAGGCTCACGGGCCAGCCCTCAGAGTATTTCTCGACCCATTCGAGGTCCCGGGCCGCCAGCGGGATCGCATAGATATTTCTGAAGAGCCGGCTTATCTCATCTTTTGTGAACCGCAGCTGCTGTGTTGTCACATCGAAGAATTCATCCCGCGCTCTCATCAACGCCGTATAGAGTTCGGGCTCTGAACGGGAAGTAATAATGAAGTGCAGGTTCGGCGGCATATTCCTGAATATATAGTTGAGCGCGTTGTCGATCGCAGCCGACGGCCTCAGAGCATGATAATCCTCCAGGATGATGTACGTATCCTCCTTTATCGATTCCACGACTTCGTTGATGAACGTGCCGCTGATCAGATCCAAATAGCGCTGCGGCTGGTTGAGCAGGTGGCGCAACTGCGCAACCTTCTTGCCGAACGAGGTGTTCAACTTCTGCAGGCCGGCAACGAGATAGGAGAAGAAGACCGCGGGTTCCGCATCGGTTGGCTCGAGATGGTAGTATACGGCCGGAACGCCGGTCCGGGCCAGAAAGTGCGAAAGCAGGGTCGTCTTGCCATACCCGGCGCCGGCGCACAAGAGAATGACCTTCTTGTCGAGGTTCTGAGACAACGTATCGATCAGGCGGTTACGCTCGAGCGTCTTGGTCCGTATTTCCGGCGGCTGCAATTTACTGAGCAGGATCATACGCATTCATCCTTTGATTCTTGAGG
>JACUUY010000118.1 GCA_014859085.1 Caldifarciminota bacterium | reverse complement strand
CGAGCGGGGAGACGAATCTCCCCCGCAAATTGTCAAATTGTCAAGCACCGTCCCCGGTTTGGGACCTGTGATTTGGAATTTCGGATTTGGGATTTACCGAGCGCCCTCTGGCGCTCGGTCTACCAGGTTGCTTTTCTGACGCCCGGTAGCTCGCCCTTAAGGGCAAGTTCGCGGAAACAAATGCGGCACAATCCGAACCGGCGGTAATAAGCCCGGGCCCGGCCGCACCGGAAACAGCGATTGTATTTACGGGTCTTGTACTTGGGTGTTTTCTTCTGCTTGTTTATCAACGCCAAAGTTGCCATTTGACTCCTTTATTTCTTTCTCTCGAAAGGCATGCCCAGTCCTTCGAGCAGCGCGAGCGCATCCGCGTCCTTTTTCGCCGAAGTGACGATGGCAATGTCCATGCCGAATACCTTCTTGATTTTGTCGTACTCTATTTCCGGAAATATCGTCTGTTCATTCAGGCCGATATTATAACTCCCCCGGCCGTCAAATGAATCCCTGGAAAAGCCCCGGAAATCCCGGATCCTCGGCGCGGCGAGATTCACGAACCGGTCAAAGAATTCATACATGCGCGCTCCCCGGAGCGTGATCTTGAGGCCGATGACCATGCCTCTGCGGATCTTGAAATTGGATATCGGACGCTTGGCGCGCGTCTGCAGCGGGATCTGGCCGGTCACCCGGGCGAGGTCATCGCGCACGATCTCGATGATCTTCGGATCATTCACCGCTTCACCGAGCCCGACGTTGACGACGATCTTCTTCAGTTCGGGGACTTGAAATATGTTGCCGTAGCCCAGCTGCTTCAGTAGTTCCCGTCTGAGTTCCTGGTCATAATACTGCTTCAATCTTGGTTTGTATTCGTCGTCTTTCTTCTTATTCAAGGCTCTCTCCGCATTTCCTGCAGATCCGGACGCGCTTGTTCTCTATTTTCTCCATACGGACCTTGGTTTTCTTACTGCATCTCGGACAGATGAGCATCAGATTGGAGATATGCAATGGAGCTGGGACCGTGACGATCCCGGATGGTTTTGCCTGGGAGCGGGCACGTTGGTGCTTCTTCACGAGATTCACGCCCTCGACGATCGCCATGGTCTTTGCGGCGATTACCTCGAGGACGCGGCCGCGTCTCTCTCTTTCTTCACCCGTGATCACTTCGACGAGATCATTCTTCTTGATATGGAATGTTTGCTTCCTGCTCATCTTTTTTGCCGGCCTCATCTATTCACCCGCCTTCTATACCACTTCGCTCGCCAACGACAGAATCTTTGTGAATCCCTTTTCTCTCAATTCACGCGCCACCGGGCCAAATACCCTCGTTCCCTTGGGCTCTTTCTGCTCCGTGATCAAGACGCATGCATTGTCGTCGAACCTGACGTACGAACCGTCGCGGCGCCGGTATTCCTTTTTCGTCCGCACAATGACCGCCTTGCCTTTGTCCCCTTTCTTCACGGGTGCATTGGGCATTGCATCTTTTATCGAGACGTTTATGATATCGCCGATGTAGCCGTACCGTGTTTTTGAACTGCCACTGACATGGATGCACATGGCCACGCGTGCCCCTGTGTTATCGCACACCTTGAGCCGGGAGAAGATCTGGATCACCTGACTCGCCTCAGCACTCGCCACCGCTTCAGTTTCGAAAGGGGCCGCGTTTCTTCGATCAAGACCTTTTCCCCGGTCTTGTACTCGTTCTTCTCATCGTGCGCGTAAACGTTCGTTCTCTTTCTGATGTATTTCTTGTAAAGGGGGTGCTGGTCATAGGTCGTGATCCTGACGACGACGGTCTTGCCTGGTTTGTCGCTGGTCACCGTGCCGATTTTCCTTCTACGCACCTTTTTCTCCTTTCCTTGATTTCGGTTTCGTTGTCACCCTCAATTGCTCGAGCAGTTTCCTCACGCCCTGTTCGTCCTCACGCAGAATCGTCTTGATGCGCGCGATCGCCCGCCGCAGCCGACGTAACCTCAAAGGGTTGGGCAGTTCCTGCGTGCCGCGGCGCAAGCGCAGGTTGAACAGTTCACGATGCAGCCCGTTGAGCATGTCCATCAATTCCTCGCGCGTCTTTTCCCTCAGCTCAAAAACCTTCATACCTTATTCCTACTTCTCTTTTGACGAATCTTGTTTTCATCGGCAGTTTGTTGGCGGCGAGCCTCAAGAGATGCTGGGCATCGGCCGCGGTCATGCCCTCCAGTTCGAAGATGATGCGTCCGGGCTTGACCACGCTCACCCAGAATTCGGGAGCGCCCTTGCCCTTGCCCATGCGCGTTTCGGCCGGCTTCTTGGTCACCGGTTTATCCGGGAAGATCCTGACCCACAGCTTGCCGCCTTTCTTCATCTGATGGGCAATGGCAACACGCGATGCTTCTATCTGCCGGGCGGTCACCCATGCCGGCTCCAGCGCGACCAGGCCGTACTCGCCAAAGGCGATGAAATTCCCGCTCGTGGCTTTGCCCTTACGGCGTCCCCGATGTTGCTTACGGTATTTCGTTTTCTTCGGTTCGAGCATTAACTCGCATCTCCTTTGTATATCCAGACCTTCACGCCGACCGTACCGTATATCGTGAATGCGGTAGCGCACGCATAATCGATATCCGCATTGATCGTCTGCAGCGGGACCCGGCCTTCGGGGTACCACTCGGTCCGGGCGATCTCCGAACCGCCTAATCGACCTGAGCAGGCAACCTTGATGCCGCGTGCGCCGATCTTCATTGCCGAGATTATTGCCCGTTTCATGGCGCGCCGGTGTGAGATCCTCTGCTTGATCTGACGCGCGATGTTCTGCGCGACCAGAAAGGCGTCGAGCTCGGGCATGCGTATCTCTTCGATATTGATCGCCACGTCCTTTTCGATCAGGCTCTTGATTTCCTCGCGCAGCTTCTTGATTTCTTCGCCGCCCTTGCCGATCACCTTGCCCGGCTGGGCAGTGTAGATGGAAATAATGACGCGATTTGAAAGTCTTCTGATCACTATGTCGGATAACATCGCATCAGAAAGTCTCTGATATAAATAACGGCGTACCGAGTAGTCTTCGGCAACGAGCTTGCCATAATTCTGCTGGTCAAACCACTTGGACTTCCAGTCCTTGGTGATACCCAGTCGGAATCCAATCGGGTGCGTTTTCTGACCCATTAGCCTCCTTTCTTCTCGATCGGTTTGTAAGAATCGATAATAACCTTGATGTGACAGGTCCTTCTCTTTATCATGTCCGCTGTGCCGCGGAATCCGGGTCTCCAGCGTTTCAGCATCGTTCCCGCATCGACCGTTGCTTCCTTCACGTATAGCTCGTTGTCATCGACGCGGATCGTACCAACGTTGTTCTTGAAATTCGCGACGGCCGAATTCACTGTTTTCAGAACCGGGATCTTGGTCCGAGAGGGATGGAACTGCAGCAGGGCGCGCGCCTCCAGAATGCCTTTACCGCGGATTACGTCGAGGATCATCTTGACCTTACGCGGTGACACGCGTTCATACCTTTTTATCGCCCGGGCGATCATTTCTCGAACTCTCTTTCTTTCTCTGCCTTCCTCGTTCCAGAGTGAACGCGGAATGTCCGGGTTGGCGCGAACTCTCCCAGTTTGTGGCCGACCATGCGTTCCGTCACGTACACGGGGATGAAGCGGTTTCCGTTATGGACGGCGAGCGTGAAGCCAACGAACTCCGGGGGAATGATCGAATTCCTGGCCCAGGTTTTGATTATTTTCTTCTCGCCGCCGTCGATCAGTTTCGAGATCTTCTTCATCAACTTAGCGTCCACGTAGGGGCCTTTCCTGAGTGCTCTCGACATCACTTTCTCCTTTTCAAGATAAATTTGGATGTTCGCTTGTTAGCCTTCCGTGTCTTCTTGCCTTTGGTCAGCCAGCCCCACGGCGACGTGGGTTGGCGGCCGCCGTGTGAACGTCCTTCTCCGCCGCCCATGGGATGATCGACCGGGTTCATCGCCACGCCCCGTACGTATGGCCGGATTCCCATGTGGCGCTTTCTGCCCGCCTTGCCGATGGAGATGCTCGAATGGAGGGCGTTCGATACCTTGCCGATCGTCGCCCGGCATTTCAGATCGATCAATCTTATCTCACCCGATGGCATTTTGATGTGGGCGTGCTTGCCTTCTTTGGCCAGTATCTGGCAAGAGACTCCGGCGCTTCTTACGATCTGCGCACCCTTGCCCGGTGAGAGTTCAATGGCATGGACCTCGACCCCCAGGGGGATATTGGCGAGCGCCATGCAGTTGCCGATCTTGATCGGGACATTGTCTCCGGATACGACCGTCTCGCCAATTTGCAATCCTTCGGGGGCGATGATATAGCGTTTTTCGCCGTCCCTGTAACCGACCAGCGCAAGGAGTGAATTCCGGTTGGGGTCGTACTCGATCGTCTTGACCACGGCCGGGATAGTGTCCTTGTTCCTTCGGAAATCAACCACCCTCACTCTCTTACGATGACCGCCGCCGCGGTGTCTTGCCGTGATCCGGCCCTGGTTGTTGCGGCCGCCGCTCTTCTTTTTGGTGAAAGACAGCGATTTCTCCGGCTTTGTCTTCGACACCGACACTTTATTGACGCTGTAGAATCGCCGCGCTGGAGAGGTTGGTTTATAGTTCTTGATCGCCATTACACACCTTCAATCAACTCGATCTTCTGTCCCGGCTTCAGGGTCACGGTGGCTTTCTTGTAGCCTGTTTTGTAACCGAAGGATATTCCCATTCTCTTCGGTTTACCCCGGAAGTTCGCGGTCTTCACATCGATCACGCTGACGCCGAACAATTTCTCGACCGCCTCCCTGATCTCGTGCTTGTTTGCCTGTTTTGCGACCTCGAATTGATAACTGTTGATTTCTCTTAATCGGTCCGCTTTTTCGGTGATCAGTGCCCGCTTGATTATTTTCTCGCTGCGCATCGCTGCTCCAGTCTATCGAGTCCTTTCCTTGTGATGAGTAGATATTCGGCGCTGAGCACATCATAACAATTGATATCGTTTGCTTTCTTTAGTTCGACATAGGGGACATTGCGGCTGGCAAGCAGGATATTCCTGCTGACTTCATCGACCGCAACCAGGGTCCGGGTTTTTTCGACTTTCATTTCCTTCAAGATCTGGGTAAGATTCTTCGTTTTCGGCGGGTCCAGGTCGATTTCGTCAATGACCAGGATCCTGTTTTCCTGTGCTTTGACGCTCAGGGACACGAGCAGGGCGCCGAGTTTCTTCTTCTTGGGGATCGAGCTTGAGTAGTCCCTTGGCTTGGGGCCGAATACGACGCCGCCGCCCTTCCAGATCGGCGACCGTATGCTGCCGTGTCGCGCCCAGCCAATGCCTTTCTGGCGCCATGGCTTCTTGCCGCCGCCCCGCACCTCGGCCTTCGTCTTGGTGCTGGCCTGACCCTTCCGGTCGTTATCTCGGATCGCGTTGATCGCCTCCCAGAGCAGGGTCTTGTTTATCTTCTGATTGAAAATCTTCTCGTTCAGTTCGATCGTTCCGCTTTCTTTGCCGTTCTTGTCGAGCAGCTTGGTCTGCATCATTCGTCCTTTGTTATAATAAGATAACTGTTGCGCGCTCCTGGCACCGCACCCTTAAGGTACAGGATATTCTTTTCCTTCTCCACTTTGACAACCCGGAGATTCTTGGTCGTCACCCGTTCGTTACCGTATCTGCCGGGCATCGTTTTGTTCTTCCATATCCTGCCCGGTGCCGAGCCCGCACCGGCCGAACCGATCCTGCGGTGCGACATTGAACCGTGGGTCGCCGGTCCGCCTTTCCATCCCCATCTCTTCACGCCGCCGGAGAATCCCCGTCCTTTGGTCCAGCCGACGACCGATACCCGGTCGCCATCGGCAAAAATAGTCACATCGATCTTCTCGCCGACCTTGTACTTCGCGGGTTCATTGACCCTGATCTCCATGATGCGTGCGGCGGATGTCGCTTGCGCTTTCTTCAAATGCCCGGTCAGCGGTTTGTTCGTCTTCTTCCTGACCCCGAAACCGAGCTGGATGGCCTGGTAGCCATCCCGGGCTTTGTCCTTGACCTGCAGGATCGTGCAGGGCCCCGCTTCGATCTTGCTGACCGGCGTCACTTCGCCGGCCTCGGTGAACACTTGCGACATGCCGATTTTCCTGCCAACTATGCCGATCATGATCACATCGCCTTCACTTCAATATACACGCCCGCCGGGATTTCGAGTTTGTTCAGGGCGTCGATGATATCCGGTGTCACGTCGTTCAACTCGATCAGCCTTTTGTGTACGCGTAACTGGAACTGCTCGCGTGATTTCTTGTCAACATGGGGAGAACGCAGCACGGTGTAAAGCGAACGCTCCGTAGGCAGGGGCACGGGTCCGGACATGTTGACCCCAAAACGCTTGACCGTCTCGACGATCGATTTCACCGACTGGTCGAGAATGCGGTGATCATATGATTTCAGTTTTATTCTCAATCTATTCATTATTATTCTATAATTTTGGTTACGACGCCGGCGCCGACGGTGCGTCCGCCCTCGCGG
>JACUUY010000117.1 GCA_014859085.1 Caldifarciminota bacterium | reverse complement strand
GGAGGCTGATGTGTAACTTACCCCTTGACTATATTAAACCAGGGCTGACCCCATCCGCCCCGAGGAGTTGTGGTCTGAGTATGATCGTTTTTGCACGCGTGATTTATCGGGTGTTGCGTTAGAGTATTTATTTTTGGATGCGGTGTATGAGGCGGTGCGGAAAGAGGCACCGGGTTATGAGGGGATATTGGTTGCCTGGGGTGTGCTGGCGGATGGTCGTAAGGTGTTGATCCACATGGCGTTAGGGAACAAAGAGAGCGAGGATGCGTGGTTACAGTTGTTGCGGGATTTAGTCAAGCGTGGTTTGCGGATTCCGGTATTGGTGTGTTCGGATGGTGCGCCGGGGTTGATCAAGGCGATCAAGCGGATGTTTGGGCGGAGTTTGCGGCAGCGTTGTTTGATGCACAAATTACAGAATGTCTTGAGTAAGGTGCCGGAACATATGCGTGATGAGGTGAAGAGTCGTGTGCGGGCGGTGTAGTATGCAGGAGATGAGGCGAGTGCCCGTATATTAGCGGATCGGTTTGTTGCGGATTATCAGGGGATCATTCCATCGGCGGTGGCATGTTTTTTGGATGATTTTGATGCCTGTATTGCGTATATGAAGTGTCCGGCGGTGCATCATCGGACGATTCGCACGACCAATCTGCTGGAGCGGAGTTTTTTGGAGGAAAAACGTCGGACAAGAACGATACCAGGATTTTTTACGGAAAAGAGTTGTTTGAAATTAGTGTTTGCAACTCTGCTCTGTGCTCAAAGCCGATGGCACCGCGTCAAGATGGGTGCAAAAGAACAGGAACAACTATTGGCTCTGCGTCGGAAATTGAGGATTGTTATTAAGAAACCGAAAAACAAAAAGAGGAGAAAAAGTGCGTGAGCCACCTCATGCTTTTACACGAACATTGGGACTTGACCTTGACAATTGTTCAATTATGATTATAATATAGCATAAGAATGTAAAGGATTGTAGGATGGTTAAACTGTTACGGGACATGGCCTTGCGGAGCAAGACGGCGGAATGGCGCCGGGCTTTGGACATGGCGATAAATTCTGAATTTCCGAACGGGGTTCGGGATCAGGGGTTGAATCTGGTCAGTGACAATGGTTCCCAGCCGACCTCGGTGGCGTTCATGCGCGCGACCGGGGAACTGGGCATCAATCAGATCTTCACGTCGTACAACAATCCCAAGGGCAATGCGGACACGGAGCGGGTGATCCAGACGATCAAACAGGAACTGATCTGGGTCAATGAATTCAGCGGCTATGCGGAGGCCCGGGAGAAGTTCGAACAGTGGATAATCCGGGATTACAATCAGCTATATTTGTATAAAAAGCTGGGGTATCGGAGTCCCGAGGAATTTGAGGCTTGGTATAATCAGGGATTATCTAAAAAGGCCGGATGAAGATCTCTACAAATCTATGCCATCAAATGTGTCTTGACAAGAGGGGCGCACCGCAGAACTGTATCTGTCACCATAACCAAGGGTTTGTGGTAAGGCGATGCACACGGTGGAAAAGTCGTATGAGTGTCTGCGTATTGTGTGTACTCCGATGCTCAATCCACTCAAGCATAATAGACGATTCTGAACGGATAATGGCACACTTTCGGTATCTGTTTCTTGCACCAATGTGACAAATATTATGAAATCACGGAGACACATCAGACGCCGGCATTATGCGGTGGATCGCCCTGCAAGGACAAGCATAACTGCATTGCTTCTCGGTCTACTCCTCTTTTGCGCATGTCATGAAGAGAATGAGAATACAATCACCTGCCGGGACGAAGAGCCTGCATGGTCGCCTGATGGGCAGTATATTGCATACTTTCACGACCCCAATGATATATACATACCCCCGTATGCGCATATCATCAATGCGCTATTATGCATCGGATGCACGCCATATAGCATAGCAGATGAAGATAGGCGATCCGGCATATGGTTGATGGAGCTAGCAACAATGGAAGCACAATTTCTAACTGAAGGCAGTCTACCGGATTGGTCGCCCGATGGAAAATGGATCGCATATGTGAAGGATCGGGATATTCATAAGATAAATGTCGAGACCCAGGAGACGCAGCAATTATCGAACTGGGGCTCTTGTTTCTTCCCGGATTGGGCAGCAGATGGTGATTTACTGGCTTTCGATTGCACGATAGGTAATCCGGACTCGAGCGGCATATGGATAATGAAATTGACCGACGGCTCTGCAAAGCATATTGGTTTGGGCCGGGAGCCAAGTTGGAATCCAAATTGCAACAAAATCGCTTACACAGGCAGGTCAGCGGAACCGGGTCATCATGAATATGATATCTGGATAGTAGATATAACAGGCGGCGATACGTTGTGTCTAACAAATACCGGTGGCAGGTCACCTGTATTTTCTCCCGATGGTTCACACATTGTGTATAGCTCAAATTGTGGTTCAGAAGGAATAAATATCTATGTAATTGACACCTCAGGGTTGAACGAAGTGCAACTTACTGATGTAGGTTGGGCTATTGACCCCTCCTGGTCGCCTGATGGTTCGCAAATTGTTTTTTCTCAATGGGACGAGAAAGCGAACGCCACTTCGCTCTGGGTAATGAATAGCGATGGTTCAAGGAAGAGAAGAATAACCTGGCCTGATAATTAATACACAAGTAAATGTGCGTTAACAGTGTAACGGAGGCAATGTGTATAGAAAAGTGGCAATATCCATCATTCTTCTTGCTGCTTTAACAATGGCACAGGAAGAAAGCTATCTACCGGATGAGATTCTTGTATTTTTCAAGAATGGTGTGGTAACATTGGCCCCCGGCCAGATACAAGGTGGTATAGCAGTAATACAAGGTTCTGACAGCCTTATGATGTACCTCAATACCCTGGGCATACAGGTGGTCAGCAAGATCTTTCCAGATTTTTCGTCCGACGATACCTTGGTGACTCTTGAAGACGGCGCAATAGTAAAGATTCCAGATTTTGCGCGTGTTTTCAAGATCACTGTACCTCAGACTGTGAATATTCCTGTGGCATGCAGTCTACTTAGTACCTTCGCTGAGATCATATACGCTGAGCCCAACTACATATTCCATGTTGAAGCAACGCCCAATGACCAATATTTTCCTCAACAATGGTCTCTTGATCAGCCCAGTGATTGCGATATTGATGCAACGCAGGCATGGGACATAGAAACGGGCAACTACAATATCAAAATCGGAATTCACGATATCGGTGTTCAATACAGCCATGAGGATCTTGGTAATGGATTTGGCGCAGGTTACAAAGTACATGGTGGATATGATTTCTATCATGATGATCCGTACCCAGACGGCTCCTGGGGCAGCTATTTCCCTCATGGTACATGGGTTGCTGGTATAGCAAGCGCACTGACTAATAATAGTAGCATTGGTGTAGCAGGAATTTCCGGTGGTTGGGGTGGCACAGATATAGGTTGCTCTATTTATGCTTACGAAATAGGTTCACCTATGCAAATAGATGAGGTTGCTGCCGTCAACTCTATTGTGAAGGCTGCTCTGCCGATCCAGCAAAACGGTCATGGTGTGCATATTCAAAACCATAGTTGGGGCGATTACTGCTACAGCGAACTGCTCCGTTCGGCAGTTATTACGGCGTACAAATGCGGAAGGACTTTCGTCGCTTCGAAGGGTAACAGGAACGCTTTTACATCGAGCCATTACCCATCCGACTATGATGCTCATTGCGTTCTTTCGGTAGGGGCAACCAATAGATATGATCAAAGATGGGTAGTATCGCAGAATCAGGGCAGCAATTATGGAGGCGGCATTGATGTAGTTGCCCCTGGAGCGGAGATTTTGAATACTGCCTGGGCAAGGCCCACAGCGCATCGCCCAAAGTATGACACAGCGAGCGGTACTTCGGCCGCTGCACCCCATGTTGCTGGACTTGCAGGGCTCATAGCATCGCGAGCATATGAGAAGGGTATTTCTTTGCAGCCCGAGGAGATAGAAGGCATAATCAGGACAACAGCAGAGGATGTTAACGCGGCGCAATACCCTGGTTATGATGACTACCTTGGAGCTGGCCGGATAAATGCCTATGATGCGTTGTACTATTTCAATTCTCCGAATTCAATCCGACGCTACACGACCTATGCGTTGACAAACCAATGGTTAGGCAATTATCCGCTGTGGCTAATCGGAATTCCAAACCTACCGGATGATCAATATCGAGTGGATATCTATGAGGTGCACAGTAACTACTTTTACCTGCCTACTGATACGCTCAAATTTCTTGGAATTTGGGGATTGGGTCGTTTGACTACCGGCTGTTTCTTTTCTTATCAGCAAATGCCGCATTACGGTGAAGGATGGTGTGCGGTCGAAAGACTTCCCGGGGGCCAATATAAGGCAAAAACACATGTATACTTTGTCTGGACACTCGATTGGCAGCCGGTTGGTTGGTTTCCGACCAATCCCGAGAATGTGATATTCAAATATTCAATCTTCAGTGTTAATGTGGTACCGCCTTATAATCTACGGGCAGAAAACATTACAACCAATTCACTAACTCTGCGCTGGAATTACGATTATCCTGCACTTGTCGATGGTTTCACGGTCAAGCGGGATGGTGTCGTAGTTGGCAATCCCCCGAATACTCAGTTGTACTGGCATGATTCAGGACTCGAACCGGGCCATCTGTACCATTATGAGGTTATGGCTAGAAAAGGTGGCATTTTTTCATCACCGGCAACGCTAGATGTATCAACAAACCCTACTGATATGATTGCAGAATCGGATTATCCAAAGATGAGCGCGTTCAACAGCAATCGTAAGGTGGCGCGCGGTTCCGATGGTAAGATCCATGTACTGTATAATGATGATGCATATATATACTACAGTTACTCCAGTGACAATGGCAATACATTTCAAGCTTGGGAGATCATACCTGAGTTAGGCGGCACATACCAATGTTTTGACACGATCCCCTCCCTCCAACTAGACAATAGTGGTACGCCTTGGGTCGTGAGTAGCGTGCACTATTTCCCGAATCCAAATGACAAATGGCTTGAGTATTACCTCCATGAGCGAACCGCCCAAGGATGGTATGTGTCTTACGACGAGATATGGCAAAAGAGATATCTCGGTTCTCAGCCGCCCGATATCCTTCATCCTACATCATTTACTATTACCGGAGATTCTGGGTTCATTGCTTTTCGCGATCAGAACTTACACGTCACAGTCTCATCGTTTCCTCTGGGTCTGTACACAAATTATGCAGCCACACAGATATCGGATTTTGACCCTTTCAGTAGCGGCTACCCAGCAATAGGTTCCGATCCTGCTGGTCGAATCGTTGTTGTCAAAAAGGGTGACCCGCCGCAAATTCTCTGGCGCTCACTGGGTTCTTCAACCTGGACGGAAGTTACCGGCTTACCATCGCACATCGGGTGCGACGGCAATCCTTCACTCTGGGTGGACAATAATGAGATAAATATCGCCTTTGAGGGATGGTACATCGGTGCTACTGGCTATGAATGTGGTCTCGTTTTCTTGAGATTCACCTGGTCCAGTGGAACCAACAACTATGTTATGCATCCACTCCAGCTGGTAACAACTGAAACCGACTGGTCACCGAATGCCATGGAGGGCCACAGCTATCTTGCGTCAAGAGACATTGTATTGTGGAAGTACCAGGATAATATCTGGTATTCGCGGCAATCCGGTGATGTATGGACTGAAGCAATCAATGTCTCCAACACCTCTTATTCTTCTACGTATCCGCAGGGTCTCACTTTTTGGTTGGCAACTAAACAGAAACTCTTTGTTATGTGGACTGAGATAGTTGGTGAGGACTGTTATCTGATGCGTAAGGTCATAACCGTACCTAGCGCTGAACCGCCAAAGGAGGCACAAGGTATCGAGTCTCAATTCACTGGGCCTTTCTCCTTTGAAACCACGCAACAGAATCCTGTAAGAGGTTTGTTGCGAATGAAATTCGGTTCTCCTGATGAACGTATCGTCAGGATTGGGATATATGACATAACGGGGCGACTTGTTAGAACAGCATTCGATGGAAGAGCACAAATCGGCGAAAATGAAGTCCGAATTAACAAAAAGAGTCTACCAGCAGGCAGCTATTTCATAAAAACAGAAGCCGAAGATTATCAAGATACAAGGAAAATCGTGTTCTTACATTAGACCAGAAATATGGAAGTGGTATTCTGCCATCTCCTTCGTACATCAGAGGGTTAGTCAAACTCATCAAGAGCTACTGGTTGTTGTTGACAGCAAACAGGTAATTATAGCGCCGTAATCAATTTTTCATCACTGTAATCTAAGCGGTTGTGAAGTAACTTCACAACCGCTGCCAGACGTTCTTATCCAAACTCCGGTACTGGATCGCCTCGGCGATGTGCTGCGTCTGGATGTCTCCCACCCCTTCCAGATCGGCGATGGTCCGGGCGACCTTTAGCACCTTATCATAGGCGCGGGCCGACAGGCCGAAGCGTTCGATCGCGATCTTAAACAGGGCCTGCGCCTCCTCATCGATCGCGCAGTGCTTGCGGATGTCTTTGCTGCCCAGGTGGGCATTGCAGTAGATCTTCTTCTTGCCCTTGTACCGCGCAAGCT
>JACUUY010000116.1 GCA_014859085.1 Caldifarciminota bacterium | reverse complement strand
TTATTCTATAATTTTGGTTACGACGCCGGCGCCGACGGTGCGTCCGCCCTCGCGGATCGCGTAGCGCAGTCCTTGTTCGATCGCCACCGGGCTGATCAGTTCGATCTCGAGATTCGCGTTGTCGCCGGGCATGACCATCTCCACGCCCTGCGGCAGCTTGACGATACCGGTCACGTCGGTCGTCCGGAGATAGAACTGCGGCCGGTAACCGTTGAAGAACGGCGTATGCCGGCCACCCTCTTCCTTCTTCAAAACGTAGACCTGGGCATTGAAACGGTGATGCGGATTGATACTACCCACCTTGCTCACGACCATCCCGCGGTAGATATCATCCTTATCCACCCCGCGCAATAAGATACCGACATTGTCCCCGGCCTCGGTCGAATCCAGGATCTTACGGAACATCTCCAAACTGGTCGCCACCGTCTTGAAACGCTTGCCAAAACCCACGATCTCAACTTCCTCGCCCGGCTTCAACTGACCCCGCTCGACCCGGCCGGTCACCACCGTACCCCGACCGGTGATCGAAAAAACATCCTCGATCGCCATCAAAAAGGGCTTCTCAATCTCCCGCGCCGGAGTCGGAATATAACTGTCCACCGCCTCCAATAACTGCCAGATCGAAGTAAACGCTGGATCATCAACCCCGCCCGCCGCCTGCATCGCGGCCAAAGCACCGCCCCGGATGACCGGAATATCATCACCCGGAAACTCATACTTCGACAATAACTCCCGCACCTCCAACTCCACCAGATCCAAAATCTCCGGATCGGTCACTAAATCGACCTTGTTGATGAAAACCACGATCGCCGGCACATTCACCTGACGGGCCAACAAAATATGCTCCCGGGTCTGCGGCATCGGCCCATCGACCGCACTGACGACCAAAATCGCCCCATCCATCTGCGCCGCCCCGGTGATCATATTCTTGATATAATCCGCATGCCCCGGACAATCAATATGCGCATAATGCCGCTGCTCCGTCTCATACTCGACATGACTGATCGCAATCGTCAAAATCTTCGTCTCATCCCGCCGACCATGAGCCTCCGAAGCCTTCGCCACTTCATCATAACTGACAAAACGCGCCAAACCCTTCTTCTCCAAAGCCCGCGTAATCGCCGCCGTCAACGCCGTCTTACCATGATCCACATGACCGATCGTCCCAATATTAACATGCGGCTTCGTCCGCTCAAACTTTTGCTTCGCCATAATAAGCCTCCTTAAAAAACGGCACAGCACCCATGATCGGATTCGGACCGACTTCCAACGAGCCCGCCAACTCGGTCAAGCCTGGAGCCGGAATCGAACCGGCGGCCTCGTCCTTACCAAGGACGTGCTCTAACCGACTGAGCTATCCAGGCACACGGTGCGGGATGCTCCATCTGAACTGCATGGGCAGCAGAATCTATACAGACTATTATTATATGGAAAATTGGAAATTTGTCAATGGGTTACGATGCTGTATCGACCCGGGTGCGGCGAGGCCGGTTAGTGCTTGCGGCGCACGGTCAAATGCGCCGCTAAAGCGACAGTTCCGCGATGATCGCTTCGATCTCCCTGCGGGCGGGCCGCTTGTGCTCCAGGACCGTGAAGCGGTCAGGCCGGATCCGGGTTGCGTTCAGCACGGCCCGGACAAAGTCAGCACGGCTCAGGTTGAGGTAGTCGAGTTTGCCCGGAAAGCCGATCTTTTCGTAGAATGCCCTTACGCTCTCCAGCCGCTCATTATGCTGCAGGGCCATCGTGAACAGCGTAGCAATGCCGGCCTGCTCGCCATGCAGGCCGTTGCTGGACGGGAATAAGTGGTCGATCGAGTGGCTGATCTTGTGCTCGCTGCCGCTAGCCGGGCGCGATGTGCCACATAAGCACATGGCAAAGCCGCTTCTGATCAGTCCGTGGGCGAGTTCTCGGAGGAACGCTGGATCCTCGACCGCGCTTTCCGGCAAGTCCAGTAAGTGTTTACCTCCTGATCCGGCCAGTTCGAGCGCGTGCGTGGAGATTTTCTCGCCCTGCTTTTCGTGTGCGAGCCGCGCGTCAAAGACCGCGGACAGGTTGGAGATGAGATCGCCCACGCCGGCGATCAAGTGGCGCCGCGGCGCTCGTTTCACGATATCGATGTCAATGATCACGCCGAAAGGGGGGAGGGTTATGTGGCTTACCGGGATGTTCTGCCGGTCTTTGATCACGGCAACGGGCGAGGCGATGCCGTCGTTCGAAAGCGTGGTCGGAATGGAGATGAACATCGTGGCGGTCCTTGCCGCGGCGAGTTTGGCGACGTCAAGCACCTTGCCGCCGCCAACGCCGATGACCAAGCCCGGTCGTTGTTTCCTGATCGCCTGCATTACGTCACGCACATTGCGGTCGTCGCTGTTCACAACGAAGTATCTGCAGGTCACAGCTTCCGCTTCACGCAGGGCGCTGATCACTGCATTGCCCGCGATCTCTGCCGTATTCTCGTCGCACAGGATCAATACCGTTTCCAATTTCACGCGATGGTGTGCGAGAATGGCAGCCAGGTCCGCGATTTTTCTCATTCCCAAATCAATGAACCGGGGCAGCGCGATCGTCTTTTGTGGCATTGAGAAAGATTAGCCAAATAAGGCTGATAGTCAATGGGACGCTGGGGTCATCGCGGGCAGCGTTGCTCGATCGCTGTTGACTTTTCTTCGCAACCAGTTATATAATACACCATGAAGATGGAACACCTTTACGCACGATATGAATCGATCATCCCCGATTTCGAAATCTTCATGCAGTACCTGAAAAAGCCTTTGCGGCACTCGCTGCGTATAAACACGCTTAAGGCGACGCGTGAACAGATCCTGGACATGCTTCATGACTTGCCGTCGCGCGAAAGTGCATTCTGGACTGACGCCCACATCGTTGATGGCAAGTATCACTTAGGGAATCATATCGCACACAACCTCGGCTTGATCTATGTCCAGGAGGTTGCATCGATGATCCCGGTGATCTTGCTTGAGCCCAAGCCAGGCGAAGTTGTCCTCGATCTATGTGCGGCTCCGGGCTCGAAGACGACCCAGATCGCTCAGGCAATGGCTAATCAAGGGTTGCTCGTCGTCAACGAAGTCAACCGCAAGCGCATGAGAGGTTTGATCCACAATGTCAAGCGTTGCGGATTGCTGAACGAGGCGGTCATCAGCCTCAGCGGGCAGAAGGCATACCGGGTGTTCCACGACTATTTCGACCGCATTCTGGTGGATGCGCCATGCAGTGCCGAGGGCACGATACGCAGGTCCAGGGCGGTGTTGTATCATTGGGGCATCAAGAATATCGAGCGCATGTCGAGACTCCAGATCGGTCTCGCCGTGTCCGGCTTCAGGGCTTTGCGGCCCGGCGGAGTCATGGTCTATTCGACCTGCACGATCGCCCCGGAAGAGAATGAAAAGGTTGTGTCGTATCTGCTCGGAAAATTTCCCGAGGCCGAGCTGCTGCCGGTCCGGCTGCGCAATTTCAAGACGCGCCCGGGTGTTACAGAGTGGCAGGGTGTCGGTTTTGACCCGAGGGTCGAGGAATGTGCCCGGATACTGCCCCAGGATAACGATAGCGCGCCCTTTTTCGTCGCCAAACTAACCAAGCGCGGCATCCTTCCACCGCGGCTGGACGACCACGGCCGGATCAGGTCAGACCGTGCGCTGGTCAGTAGTTTTGCCGCGCGGTTCGGCGTTGAACCGGAGCGGTTCGCGCCGTACGTCGTTTACAAGCACCAGGAAGAGAACTGCATATCGACGCCCGAGGTTTTCTCGTTCCGGGAGGTGAGGGTTTATCGCAAGGGGTTGGAATTCGGCCGCGAGTATGACCGCGAACCCAAACCGGACAATGATATGGTCCAGATATTCGGGACGAGCGCGCAGAGAAACACCGTCGACATGTCCGATATCCAGGTCCGGAAATTCCTCAGGGGTGAGATCGTTAGCGTCGGCCATGTTGCTAACGCGGCGCGAGGATTTGTGATCATTCGGTACAAGGATCTGGTGATCGGCGTGGGCCGGTACAACGGCAAGGATGTGAAGCCCGCGATAAGACGCGAGCGCAGAACCCAGTAGCATAATACTACAACTGGACAGATAATTGACTCCGGGATTTTTTTCGCTATACTAATGCCTATGATCGACCTGGCAAAGATCAGGAATATCGGCATCGCCGCGCATATTGATGCGGGCAAGACAACGACCACCGAGCGCATACTTTTCTACAGCGGCCGTATTCGGAAGATGGGCGAAGTGGACGAAGGCTCAGCAACGATGGACTGGATGGAGCAGGAGCGCGAGCGCGGCATCACGATCACGTCGGCGGCAACAACATCTTTCTGGAAGGACCACCGCATAAACATAATCGATACACCAGGGCATGTGGATTTCACGGTCGAGGTCGAACGTTCGTTGAAGGTCCTCGACGGATTGATCGCCGTCTTCTGCGCGGTCGGTGGCGTGCAGCCCCAGAGCGAGACCGTGTGGCGCCAGGCCGACCGGTACCGTGTGCCGCGCATTGCCTTCATTAACAAGATGGACCGCACCGGCGCGGATTTTTTTCGGGTTGTCGGTCAGATGAAGACGAAGTTGTCGCTCCGGCCATTAGTGCTGCAGATCCCGATAATGGACCATGACGGTTTCTACGGCGTGATCGATATCGTCGGCCAGAAGGCGGTCTACTGGGAAGGAAAGACGCTCGGTGTCGAATTCAGGGAAGTGGAGATCCCCGAGGCGTATCGAAAAATGGCCGGGCAGTACCGCGGCGAGATGCTGGAGATCCTGGCCGAGTTCGACGAGGACCTATTCGAGAGTTATTTTGGCGAGATCCCGATCCCGGTTGAGATGATCAAGTCGGTGATAAGGAAAGGCACGGTCAACCTCCATTTTTTTCCGGTATTCTGCGGCACGGCGTCCAGGAACATGGGTGTGCAGACGCTGCTCGACGGGGTGCTCGATTATCTTCCATCACCGGTCGACCTGCCGCCGGTCAAGGGGATGAACCCCGAGACCGATAAAGAAGAAAGCCGGCCGCCGTCGGTTGACGCGCCGTTCTCGGCTTTGCTGTTCAAGGCACAGACCGATCCCCATCTCGGCCTGATCTACTACATGCGTGTCTACTCGGGGTGCATTAACAGCGGGGACAAGGTGCTGGTCTACCCGCCGTCCAGGGTCGACCGCGTGAGCCGGCTCTTACTCATGCATGCCAACAAAAGGGAAGAGAAGACGAGCCTGGCCGTGGGCGAGATTGGCGTGGTAACCGGCTTGCGCGAGTGCAAGACCGGCTACACCCTGTGTGCGGTCAAGCATCCGATCGTGTATGAATCCATGCGTTTTCCCGAGCCGGTGATCTTCGTCAGTCTCGAGCCGAAAACGAAAATGGATGACGCAAAACTCGATGATACTCTGAGATACCTGCAGATCGAGGATCCGACATTCAAGGTGCGGACCGACGAGGATACCGCGCAGCGTATCATATCGGGCATGGGCGAGTTGCATCTGGAGATAATCGTCGACCGGCTGAAACGCGAATTCGGCGTCGAGTGCCATGTGAGCCGCCCTCAGGTTTCGTACCGTGAGACGATACGCAATACGGTCATGGCCGAGGGCCGGTTCATAAAACAGAGCGGCGGGCGCGGGCATTATGGTGTGGTGAAACTGAGAATAGAGCCGACCGAGCGCGGCCGGGGCATAGCCGTCGTGAACAAATTGAAGGAAGGCGCCATTCCCAGGCAGTTCGTGCCGGCCATCGAGGAGGGAATAATGGAGCAAGCCGAGGTGGGGGTTCATTTCGGCTACCCGGTGATCGATATCCAGGTGACCATCCTCGACGGCCAGTACCATCCGGTCGATTCGTCGGATCTCGATTTCAAGGTTGCGGCTCAGATCGCAATGCGCGAAGGATTCACCAGAGGCGAGCCGACCCTGCTTGAACCGATCATGTCATTGGAGATAATCGTTCCCCAGAACTACCTGGGCGACGTGATCAATGATATCAACGCCCGCAAGGGACGCATCCTGAAGATCGAGACGAACAAACAGGACAAGATCATCGATGCGAGCCTGGCGCTGGCCAGGTCATTCGGCTATGCCACGGACCTGAGGTCGATCACCCAGGGGCACGGCATTCACACCATGCAGTTCTCTCACTATGAACCGAAGGAAGAAAAAGAAGAGAAATCCCTTTACTGAGAAAAATTAGCCGGTTCTCACCAGACACCGGTTCTGAGGTATTCGTCGATCGACCGGGCGGCAACGCGTGCATCGCCCATGGCGAGGATCACGGTGGCGCCGCCGCGTACTACATCACCCCCTGCCCAGCATCCTTTCTTGGAGGTCTTGCCGGTTTTCACGTCAACTTCGATGTTGCCCCACTTGCCGATCTTGATGTCGGGCGTGGTCTGGGGGATGAGCGGGTTCGGGCTCTGGCCGATGGCGCAGACCACAGTGTCGACCGCCGCAGTGAAATTGGAACCTTCGACCGGCACGGGCCGGCGCCGGCCCGACGCGTCGGGCTCACCGAGTTCCATCCGGATGCATTCCATGTCTTTTACCCACGAGTATTCATCACCGGTGTACTTGATCGGCAGCGTGAGATATTCGAAGATTATGCCCTCCTGCTCGGCGTGGTGGATTTCCTCGGTAA
>JACUUY010000115.1 GCA_014859085.1 Caldifarciminota bacterium | reverse complement strand
TCTGCAGGTGTTCCCTGATAATAGGCGCCACCACCCGGGTCATGCGTGGGGAAATTAGGTGACCATGTGACTCCGGTTAAAAAAACATTGCCTGAACTATCCGTTGTGATCGAATTGCCCCAATCTTCATCATATCCTCCGTAGTAGGTTGCCCATTGACGAACCCCGGTATTGGTAAACTTCAAAATAAATGCATCGTCACCACCTGCATGTGTTCCCTGGTAATAGGCGCCACCACCCGGGTCATGCGTGGGGAAATCAGGTGACCATGTGACTCCAGTTACAAAAATATTACCTGAACTGTCGGTTGCGATAGAATTACCGCTATCATAAAAATTTCCCCCGTAATATGTCCCCCATAATAGTGCAAGTGGTGGGTCAATTATGAGTTTTCCCTTCTTTTCCCAGCTCTTTATATCAAGACCTATTAGACCATCTTCGATTCTGTATGAAACAGCCACTTCTTTCCCCTCTGTATAGGCAAGAATTTCCCCATCCTCTATCTTTCCTGTCGGGGTAGAATAAATAAGTTTTCTACCGCCCTTCTTTATATCAATATCAGCATATTTCACCCTGAGCTTTAATCTACTAACATCCGCATTCGGTGAAACCTCAAATTCATGATGCAACCTTCCCGCCTCATACCGCCAAACCCAGTCAATGCCCGGATAAATCTCTTTAATTCGAACCTTCTTATAACTCTTCACATAAAGAATGCCATCAGGGCATTGTGGTAAATAATAATTTGTGTATCCAGGAAGCTCGTCCTCATAAATAATTTCTAATTTCTCAAAATTAGAATTCACAAGCTCAAGATCAATCCTTGCATAGTGGAGTAGATGATTTTGAGATTTGTAATTTGAGATTGGACGATCATAGATCTCATCCTCGCCGGAAAGCTTTTCAAATTGATGAATAACATAGCTTACCCCGTTTTCATTAATGAATATTCCCATTCCGTTACCCTTGAAAGCGCACAAAATATTATTAACCACATTCCCTTCAAAATCGCCGATTTGTCCAAGGTTTGGTTCAAAACCCTTAGAGGCATCCATCCAGGTATCCATGGTTGTAGATGCAATTACAGAACCATAGGTGGATAAGGGCATAAAACCGATAACTGCTAAACATATCCCAATGACGGCTCTTTTCATGGCAAACCTCCTTTTATGCACAGATTACACAGAACTAGAAGTATCACAGAACTCACAGAATGCTTGAGTTTTTCAAATAACTCTTTCTTGCTTTCTGCTCTACGCAACATTATACTCGCACCTGCCATTTGTCAATCCTTAGAATGAAATTGTTCAATAAATTCTGATTACACAGATAAAAAATTATATCTTTAATTAGCAATCAAGCCCGATCGACGCGGAATCGCCGGGCGCAGAATCCACATATATCCAGAACGAAAAGTATGTCGAGTCTTGTATTGGAATATCATAAGGAAAAACCTTGAAGCGCACAAGGCTTGTATTCCCGCTAACGACCGTGCCCTTTACCCTATACATCCAATCGCCAGAGTGGGCAATTACCGGATTCGGTGGATCACCAGTTACGCGTTCAGCACTGCAATCTGTAATCCCTTCAACCTCAAGGCAATAGTTCTCCCAGCACAGGCGGTCAGATGGCTCAAAGCCACTGCCGTGAAAGTAATTTGGCGCATATAAGCATATTGCGCCTGAATCAGCAGGAAGCGTAAACTGCACTACCGTTGACGTTACTTCAGCTTTAGCATCCAGTCTGAGTAGTGTATCACCACTAAAACCAGCGGTCAATTGATTATCTGTGGCATTTACAAATGCCACTCCTTCCTCATAATGACGATATGCCAAATTATCTTCCTTTAATATACGGAACTCCATCGGCTTGCCTAAATCTATATCAATGATTGGCGCCCTACACACGAACGTATAATGCTGACTGTCTTTAGGTGTAAAATAGAAACACGCCAGGGAATCAAAAGCCATGAGATAACTGGTGAAACCATACATCAGATCGGTGGAATCAAATTCTGTATAATCGAATGGCATGTGGCCTGTCCATGCAAAGGAATCAACCTTGTGGCACATAAGACAAGTTTTTCCAAGTGATTCAGCAATCGATATTTCGTAGAGGAACTTGTACCAATCGGTAAAGCTACACCCCATCGTGACAAAGCTTTCTTCCATTCCACCATCCAAGATATTGACATTCGTTCGCCAAATGGAATCATATGCTGGCGTCCTGTAGGTGTTGTTTAGATTTGCTACACCAAGAATCTGAGAACCTTGACCCGGCGGTGTTTGTGAATTATGGTATTCAGCTCCCACGGTCTGAGAAAATGAATGCACTGCACTACGAAAAGCTATTGAGTCAACCGTGTCTCCATTCATATATTGCATTGGAAACATTCTATAACCCATGTTGTTTACATACTGCAGTAGATTATCCATGAATATTCCATCAAAATATGTATCATCATAGGTAGTATCCGTGTAATTTCGTAAACACTGTACCTTTGTGCTACAACTATAAAAGCCTTGCCAGTAAGAATCACCATAATCCATGGCCCAGCGCCATTGCCAGGTAGGCACGCTGCCGGCATGAACGCGATGAATGGTATCGTTACCAATAATGACTGTATCGTAGTGACCGCCAGCAGAGTCTGTCCAATATGTCGCCAACATAAAAAAAGTATCTATCGGAAAATTTTGTTTTAACAGTGTATCAAAATGCCAGAATCCACCTACGCTCGCACCACCACCAAGAGTTGAATCGGCATTATAGTGGTAAGGGGGATATGGTACGTCTCTTGGACCAATTAAAGTCATCGCATCTTTGTACACTAAAAGTGTCGGCGCTTTATCCCTACGCCAGGGCACCTCATTAGTGTCACGCAATATCGGATTAGAGCCCCTCTGCGGGTCATGACTGATGATCACATCGAAGTGCTTGGCCAGTGAATCTAACGCCGAACCTTGAAACATATATCCGGAAGCCGCAAAGATATAAGTCTTTGCCGTCGGCTCAGCATAAACAACGCTGATGCCCATGAGACATATGATTGTAATTGCTAAAATAGATTTGTAACGCATTATACACTCCCTATTAATCTATTTTCACCAGCTACTTTGCATAAATAATTTTCCTGGTATCGTTATACTCCTTTTCACTTGTTTCTACCTTTAGGATGTAGATACCATAACTCAAAACAGGCAATTCCTTGCTGTAATTAGAAGTCCCTACAGGTGCTGAAATCGTCCAGCATAGAATCTCTTCACCAACAATATTGTATAGAGCTAACCTAACATTCATTGACCTGGGAAGGGATAATGAATAATCAAATCTGTTTCGCCGCTGCAGGGTGGCAGTTGATAGAATGTTTCCTTTATCTATCCTGGCGGATAATTGTTCTTCAATACCGGTTTCTGGATCAAGACTGACCACGATGATGTCCTGGGCAAAAGAGGTATTCCTGCTCTCACTATATCCTGCCGCATAAATGTTACCATCTCCGCCATAGATAATGCATGTAGCCTCGTCAACATAGGGGGTATTATACCGGTAAATCCAGCGCTCACCGCCTGTCGGCGTGAGACTGATGACTCCGAAAGCTCGTGTGCCTTGGAAACACATCCCTGCTGCATAAAGATTGCTGTCTGATCCATAGATAATGGAATTTGCCCAATCAAAGAGACCGCTGTAATATCGATACACCCAGCGCTCACTACCCGCAGTAGTCAGACTGATAACGGTGAATGCTGGTGTTGGTTCAGTCCAATCCGTGCTGTCGCTCACGCCCGCCGCATAAATATTACCATCCGCACCATGGACAATTGAGTGTATTTCATCCCAATCATCCCCGGATGAACCAGGTGGCCCGGCATAACTATATCGCCAGCGTTCACTGCCCAATGCGGTTAAACTAACAATCCCGATGTCATAATAAATACTAAAATATCCCGCTGCATAAATATTTCCATCTGAACCATAGGCAAGACAGTTAGCCACACCATCCACGCTGTCTGCATACACCCAACGTTTACTGCCAGCATTAGTCAAACTGATGACGGTGAATCTATTAATACCACCATTTCCTTGGTTCCATCCAGCTGTATAGATATTACCATCCGCACCGTAAACAATAGCATTCGCAACATCATTGGAATCAACAGGTCCATTGTACCGGTATAGCCAGCGCTCAGCACCACTCGGCGTCAAACTAATTATTGTAAAATCACCACGGGTGTTAACACCCACACTATAACCAGCCGCATAAAGGTTCCCATCCATGCCCCATACAATAGCATAAGCCCTATCCCAGCCATTGCCAGGGCCGTTATAGCGATATACCCAATTCGTATCACCAGTATCTTTATCTAAACTAATCACTATGAAATCATATCCTGTGCCACTGCCCATACTATATCCAGCCGCATAGATGTTACTGTCCCCGCCATAGACTACCGCCTTGGCTGCATCCGCACCATTTCCTGGCCCATTATACCGATATACCCAATTTGTGTCTCCATTATCTTTATTTAGACTAATCACGATAAAATCTCGACCAGTCCCAACACCTTGACTGTATCCAGCTGCGTAGATGTTGCCATCTGCACCATAAACAAGAGAATTGGCAACATCCGCCGAATCCGCTGGTCCATTATATCGAAAAACCCACCGCTCGGTCTGACCAAAAACCGGCAGACTACTGATGAGCAATAACAGAATGCTGATTACTGCAAAATTCCTTTCACATCTCAATACTCTCATAGCATACCTCCATCAGGTGAGATTTTGTCAAATTTCGATATACGAATTATGCACAACACATTTATCATGTCAAGAAAAATTCATGAACATCAGTACATCAGAATACTTAGCGAACGAATCAATAAGTGCATCATTGAAGTTGGATTCCATTGCCGCGAAAATATATGTACGCGCCGTCGGTTCAGCTGAAACAATTCCGATTCCCATTACATATATACTTGCTAAAATAAATCTTATACACATCTCCCACCTCCTTGTAATTTGTCGTTCCGAACTTAGAAAATCATTCTACTTTTCCCCTACACGGCTATTTTACATAAATGAACTTTCTGCTGTCGTCATACTCCTCTTCACTTGTCTCTGCCTTCAAGATATAGATACCAGTGCTCAAAATAGACAAGTCCTTGATGTATCGGGAAATTCCCTCATGTGCAGAAATTACCCAGGAAGCAACCTGTGCTCCAGCAATATCATAAAGGAATAATCGAACAGTCGACGGTTCCGGAAGGGATAGTGAAAAACAAAGTCTATCGCGCTGGAGGGTGGCGATTGAAAGAATGTTATTCTTATCTAGTCTGGCAGATGATTGTTCTTCAATACCGGATTCGGGATCAAGACTAACCACGAGGATATCTTGAGCAAATGGCGTGTTTCTGCTTTCACTGAATCCTGCTGCATATACATTACGATCTGCACCATAAATAACAGCGTAAGCTTCATCAACGAAAGGATTATTATACCGGTAAATCCATCGCTCACCACCTGCCGGGGTGAGACTAATCACGCCAAAGGCTCTGGTACCCTGAAAACACATCCCCGCCGCATAAAGATTGCTATCTGCGCCATAGACAACAGAATTGGCCCAATCAAAAAGACCACTGTAATATCGATAGACCCAGCGCTCACTGCCCGCAGAAGTCAAACTGATGACAGTGAAAGCATCAGTAGGTTCGGTCCAATCCGTGCTGTCGCTTACACCCGCCGCATAAATGTTGCCATCAGCACCATAGACAATTGATCGTATTTCATCCAAATCATCACCCGTCGAACCGGGCGGCCCGGCATAACTATATTGCCAGCGTTTACTGCCTGCTGCGGTAAAACTCATAATTCCGATGTCATAATAAATACTAAAATATCCTGCCGCATAGATATTGCCATCAGCACCATAGACAAGACAGTTAGCCTCCCCATCAATGCTGTCCGCATAAACCCAGCGCTCATAACCAGCTGTATCCAAACTGATAACCGCAAAATTACCCATCTCAAAGCCCGAATTGCTATATCCAGCAATATAGATATTATTATCTGTACCATAAACAATAGCGTTGGCGGCATCACTTGAATCCAATGTGCCATTATACCGATAGGCCCAGCGTTCACTACCAGTTGAAGATATACTGATAATCATAATATCAAAATAAGGGTTACTAAGACTCCTGCTACTACCCACCGCATAGAGATTCCCATCCATTCCAAATACAATCGAAGAAGCTGCATCACTACCGTTCCCAGGTCCATTGTAACGATAGACCCAATTTGTATCACCTATATCTTTATTCAGACTTATCACAGTGAAATCTGTGCTTGTGCCATTACCAGTGCTATACCCAGCCGCATAAATATTATTGTCCGCACCATAGACAATAGAATTTGCAGCATCCGCACCATTTCCCGGACCGTTATACCGATATACCCAGTTCGTATCACCAGTGTCCTTATTCATACTGACAACAATACAATCACGCCCACTCCCCATACCTTGGCTATATCCAGCCGCATAGACGTTACCGTCATCACCATAGACAACCGAATTAGCAATATCCGCTGAATCGGCCGGTCCATTATACCGGAACACCCAGCGCTCGATCTGAGCAGAACAGGGCAGGGCGATGAGTATCAGCAAGATACTAATTG
>JACUUY010000114.1 GCA_014859085.1 Caldifarciminota bacterium | reverse complement strand
TCTGTAGGCACGGAGGATTGAATCCGACACGGTTTCGACGCAAATCCCGCTATCCGGCCCGCGGCGTGAGAACTCGACTTTTGTGAGGAAATCCGTACCCTGGACCGTCACGAGGTGCACGTTGAATCGTTGTGTAGTGTCGGTCTGCTTAGCCTTACCCATGTTGGGCGGCACGATCTGCTGTATACCGAACGGCATAAGGCATTCGCGAAATGACCCTGACTGCAGTATCTTCATCACCGATGCGCTCAACCTAACCTATCCACGGTAATGTCAATTGCATCCAAATCCATATCCTCTGAATACCGGCAGCTCCTGAAAAAAAACCTCATGTTAGCGCCGCCTTTGAGTACGTAATGCTCTGTCTTGACCCCGCGCGCCAGCCAGCGCAGGAATTCGAATTCCAGGTGGAAAACCTCTCTCAGCTGCAAAGGACTGCATGGAGTATCATTCATAGTATGTATTGTAATTTAGTTATAACTTAATTTCAATGATTAACGCTGAATGCACTGAATGTCCTTCAAACACTGAACACACTGAAGCCACGCTGCGCCGCGCTGGCGCGGAAGCACGAAATTCTAAATCCGAAATCCTAAGCAATATCAAAGCACCAAATTCAAAACAACACGTGAGATTAGTGAGATTGTCCCGATCCTCCATACATGATTCTTCTGAAAAATATGAAGATCGAGGATCCCGCAATGCGGGACTTCGTCATCCTTCGACAGGGCTCAGGACTCCTTCCGCCTGAGGCGGACACGCGCAATGACGAACGGGCAGAAGCCACGTCCGCCGAATGCGGAATGCAATTAGCGCCATACCTTGCGGTGCGAGAACAGAAGCGTGTTCTCTGCAAAATCACTGTTTTGGTCATTAGTGCTTTGTGATTTGAATTTGTTTAGGGTTTAGTGCTTATGATTTAGAATTTCATACCGAGTATCAAGCATCCAGAATCCAGGATCGTTAATTAGTAGTCCTCTACCGTGGTCAAAATCAGAGGCGCTGCGTTTATCCAACATGCAGGGTTTTCTGCTTCTCATGTTCTTACCTTCTCACGTTCTTACCTTCTCACGTTCTGCTGTCTATGGTTAATCGTCCCACTCCTTCGTAGGTGAAGCCGAGCTTACGCGCCTTTTCCGGGTCATAGAGGTTTCTGAGATCGAGCAGGACCGGAGAGTTGAGCAGATCCTTTATCTTCTCGAGGTCGAGGTTCCTGAACTGGTTCCATTCGGTTGCGACAACCAGCGCATCACAACCACGGGCCGTATCATATTCGTCTTCACAGTACTTGATGTCCGGCAGGATCTTCCTGGTGTTGTCCATGGCCAGGGGATCGTAACACCGGACATTAGCGCGTTCTTTGAGCAGCGATCTGATGATCTTCACGGCCGCAGATTCCCGGATGTCGTCCGTGTTCTGCTTGAATGCCAGGCCCAGTACACCTATTGTCTTGCCCGAGACGCCTTTCACGGCGCGCTGGATCTTCTTTGCCATTATCGCCACCTGACGCTCGTTTGCCTCGATGACTGCCTTCAGAACCATGAAATCGTATCCCTTGCCTGAGACAAAACTCTGCAACGCATATGTATCCTTGGGCAGACACGAACCGCCGTATCCAGGTCCCGGATGGAGGAACTTGGGACCTATGCGCCGGTCCAGGCCCATCCCCCTGGCAACCGTATGGACGTCTGCGCCCACGATCTCGCACAGGTTTGCCATCTCATTGATAAAGGTGATCTTCGTTGCCAGGAAGCAGTTGCATGCATATTTTATCGTTTCGGCGGTCTCGATATTGGTGATGATGAACGGCGTCTCAATCAGATAGAGCGGCCGGTATATCTCCTTCATCACCACAATCGCGCGGTCGCTGTCGCAGCCGATCACGACTTTGTCCGGATGCATAAAATCGTACACGGCCGACCCCTCTCTGAGGAACTCGGGGTTGGAAACGATGTCAAAAGAATGTCCTTTGCTGTTCTTACGGATTATCTCACCGATCTTTCTCACAGTACCAACAGGCACCGTGCTCTTCACGACGACGACCTTGTGGTCGTTCATGTACCCGGCGATCTCGGCGGCCGCCTGCTCGATGTACTGCAAGTCGGCCGACCCGTCCTCGTTCGACGGCGTGCCGACGGCGATGAACACGACGGCCGACTCCTGGACCGCTTTCTTGATGTGAACCGTGAACGAAAGCCGGCCGGCCTTCACGTTACGCTCAATGACGTCATCAAGTCCTGGCTCGCAGATCGGCGTGCGGCCGGAATTGAGCAGATCGATCTTACTGTCATCCTTGTCCACGCATACCACTTCCAGACCGAAATCCGCAAGGCAGACGCCCGTGACGAGACCAACGTAGCCGGTGCCGATGACACAGATTTTCATACCCTATGCCTCCTTACCAAATCCTATATTCCAAATCCTAAATCCTAAATAAATTCAAAATTCCAAAATTACAATGACATAAACAGTTGCCAGAATCATACCGGTGTCTACTTTCGCCGTGCCTCACTGATTCAACTCATTGTTCGAGTGGAATCCAGAACAAATCCTGTATAGCATTCTCCGGGACGGGCGTAAACGCCCTACTCCTAACAACAAATCCGAAATCCGAATATCGAAATCCTAAACAATATCTAAATCCGAAATCCAAATGCTCGAAACAGGCCCCTGGGAGCGGAATACGTGCTCACCTTCTGACCTTCTCATCTTCTTACCTTCTGCTTGTGGCGCTATGCGCTATGCAGCGTGTCTTCAGGAGCGCAGCGACGTGTCTCTGAACCGCGTGGCGGCAGGGGATTATCATCGGGAGGGGACCTTCGGTCGGTTGGGGCGCTCCGCGCGGACGCATCCGCACGAAGTGCGTCTATGCCGCGCCGCAAGGCGCCTCTGTCCGCAGCGCAGCTGCCATCCCGCTCTGAAAGAGCATATATGTTGATTCCAGCTCTGCAGGGCATTATCATACACCTTTCTTATAATACTTGGCATAATATTTATGGTAATACTGGTAGTAGTAGGAGCCGCGCGTGCGCGGAACGCTGTTCATGACCACGCCGATGATGCTCGACTTGGCGGTTTCGAGGACATTCTTCGCGTTCTGCAGCTCCTTCATGTCGGTCTTGCCGTACCTGATCGTCAGCAGGACGCCGTCTGTGAAATTCGCCAGGTACGCGGCATCGGCGAACAACAGGATGGGCACGCCGTCGACAATGACATAGTCGTACTGGCCAGCGAATTCCTGGAGCAGATTCCTCATCCGGTCAGACTCGAGGAAGACAAAGGGGTTGGGAGGGATGCTACCGATCGGAACCATGCATAGCGCATGGCGTACAGAGCATGGCGCGTTACTGAGAGCCGGAGAGGTCTCAGGGCTTTGAGTATTAGCGTTGTCCGGCGTGAACGGGATGAGGACGTCGGTGAGCTGGGTCTCGCCCTTGAGCACGTTGAACAGTCCCTTCTTTTCGCTGAATTTTGCCAGATTCGTAAGGTTGCCGGTTTTCTTGCGGAAATCCGTGTCGACCAGGAGGACTTTCTTGCCTAACGTGGCCAGCACAAGACCCGTGTTAATGGCGACAAAGGTCTTACCCTCTTCAGGGCCGGCCGAAGTCACGTAGAGCAGGCGGTAACTCTTCTCCGGATGGGCAAAATCAAGGTTCATTGAGAGCTTGCGGAACGCCTCGAACTCAGGCGAGGAGACATCGCTGCTGATCAGAGTAATGTCCCCGTGCCGGTCATTGCGCCTGGGCACCAGACCCATGAAGAAACCCGCGATATGTTGCCATAAATTCAACTTCTTTTGTTCAACCAAATTCTCACCGATTACCGGTATCGCCGCAAAAATAGGCAGTCCGGTATCCTGAGCGACCTTCTCAGGGTCTTTTGCCGTATTGTCAATGTACTCGGCAATGAAGACCGCAAAACCGGCGGCCAGGGTAGCGATGACCATGGACAGGAACAGAATAAGCGCTGGCCGGCGCGGGTTGACCGGTCCCGCCGCCACGATTGGCGGGTTGATAACCTTCAAATCAGACGTCACGCCCGCCTCCTGAACCCGCGTCTCCTCGAGCTTCTCAGCAAAAAACGTGTAGAGCTTCTCGGCCGTCTCCCGGTCCCGCTCGAGGCGCGCCAGGCTGATCTCATCTTCGGGCACGTTCTGTAACTTAGCCTGAAGGCTTGCAATCTGATTCTGAACACTTGCGATTTCACTCCTGATCGAGGGGATGCGCTTCGTGATCTCAACTTGCATTTGTTCTTTAAGTCCACCCAATTTAGCCCTAATTTCCATTACTTTTGGATGGTTGCTCGAGTATTCTTTTAGCCTGCTCTTGAGTGCGGCTTCGGCGTCAAGCAGCTGGCCGTAGAAGTTCTGCAGAACCGTGGACGAGATAAGCACGCCGGCGAAGTTCGGTATCTCTCCCTCTTCGGGTGTGCTCTCAGCCAGATAACCGGCAAGCTGGATCAGTATTTTCTGCTCGATCTCCAGCTGGTTCCTCTTGGACTCAAGGGTCGATACCTGGTTGATCAGGGCTTGGGTCGATGCCCTGAGGTCAGAGATCTTTTTCAGCTCCTTGAAGAGCCGCATCTCCTCTTCGATCTGGGTCAGCTTGTTCTGGTAGAGGACGAGCTGCGAGTCAATGAACACTTCAGACTGCGTGAACTGCCGTGATTTCTCGCCCACATCCTGGATTATCAGCTGTTCAGAAAGGGCGCTGGCGATCCTCAATGCGTCCTCGCGGTTGGACCAGTGCACGTCGATCCGGAGAATGCCGATGAGATTCATGCCCGGGAATATACTCTTGGCCGTGACCAGCTTCTTGGACGCGCCCTCACCCGAGAACGGCACCTTCTCCGCACCCAGTTCCTGCTCGACCTTATCGGCCTCAAGCACCTTGATCGCCAGGGAATTGCGCAGGGCAACGGCCAGCCGTTCCCTCGGATAAACGGTCATCTCATAGCTCTTGTGCTCAAGTTGCGGCCGCAAAGCCGTGACCTTCAGCTCGTACAGACCAAGGTCAACGAACTGGTTCAGAGGACCCTCATGGATTTTCTCGCCGTCCTGGTGGAGAGTGAACATACCATCCGCGATCCGCAATCTCAAAGGCCCGATCGATTTGGCAAAATCGTACTTGATCCGCGCTTCGACCGCGAAATCGGAATTGGCGTTCTTTACGTGGGCATAGAGGCCCAGCGTGTCCGCGACCTTCTCCGCCAGATTCACGCTCAGGAGGCTGGCGATCGCCCGCTGGGTGACCGCGCCGATCTGGACCGTCGGCGTCTCTGACATGCCCGTCGAGAAAAACCCCTCGACCGGCCGTTCCTTGGTAATACCGATGTCGAACGTTGCCCGGTAGAGCGGCGTGAACGGCCGCGTGAACTGGGCGATGATTATGCCGAGAAAGACCGGCACCGCGACATAAATGAACAGCTTATGCCGGCGGAGGAAGACATTCACCAATTCCCGGATATCCACGGCGTCGTTCTCTGTTTTGCGGATAGTTTTCATGCTTTCATTTGGTCCCATTCTATTGACCTTTCATTGAGCCACGCACTAATCGACGCGCATAGAGCATAGCGCATAGAGCATAGCGGAAAAGATTGGCATCATCGCAGAGTTCTCTGAAACGACGTTATCTTGCGACATAACATATCCAGTTTGCCTAATACTGCATCACGTACATCAGCGGCGATGAGACCTCGGAGGGCATAGATTATTACCATATTGGCATTCTCGAACGTTGATCTTCTTGCCATGTTCAGGAAGTGAACGAAATCTCTCTGCGAACTGCTACCGGATCCCTCTGCAATATTATTCGACATAGATATGCCAGCGCCGCGCAGCTGTTCTGCGAAACGAAAGAATCTCCTTTCATCAAGATCTTCCGCAATATCAAAGAGGATGTTTGCTATCTCAACTGACAGCTTCCATATATCAAGGTCCTGAAACCTGAACTTTGGTATGAGCCCTCCGCTATGCGCTATGCTCTCTGCGCTATGCATAGTTCGTCAATCAGATAGTCGGCCGTACGTGATGTAGAGGTTGAGGAGAGTGGCGGCGAGCGTGAGGGTCGTTGCCACAAGCCCCCAGTTGACCGTGAATTTTCTGGGTACGTATACCCAGTCGCCGGATTTCAATTCGAAGTTCTGGTCCATGAGTCCCTGCTTGAGGATGCGGTCGAGGTCGATCGTTTCCACGCTCATAACACCGGTCTTCTGAGGGACGAGCCGCGCCACCTTGACCTTGCGCATGCCCGCGCTGGCGGTCGGTCCACCGGCAAGCGCGACATAATCGGACACGCGCAGGCCGCGCTGGTATTCGATCGCACCCTGGCGCAAGACCTCGCCAAAGACCGATACGTAAGGCAGGGTCGGGCTCTTGAGAATGATCGAAACGACCGGATGCGTGAAATACTGCTTCAGTTCCTGACCGAGCAGTGCGGCGGCATCGTCCGTGGAAAGGCCGGCGACCTTCACCTCGCCGATCAGCGGGAACGAGATGGTGCCATTGTGCATGACCATCAGGGTTCGCGACAGTTCCTCTTCGCCGAGGATCACGATCTCAAGCACATCGCCCGGCTCGATCTTATATCTTTCCTGTGCCACTGTCTGAGTAAGAAGAACATTGACCAGATCGAGGTTGGCGCCGAACACACACGAGAAGATCAGAACTAACGCGACGCCCTTGCGCATAATACCTCCTCACTTACACATCAAATCCTAAATCCTAAATCCTAAAGGTCATATGCCAAATGAAAGTGAGCAGTCTATTTTGCCAATAGATGTTG
>JACUUY010000113.1 GCA_014859085.1 Caldifarciminota bacterium | reverse complement strand
CGCATGCGGCGGCATCGCTTACCGTATAGCTCAGGAAGAGCTCGCCGGTCGCGGGATTGCGCACCATTCGGCGGCCGTTGTTGAACGCGCTCGCCAAGGCAGAAAAGGACATGAACTTGACCGGCACGTTGACCGTATCCTCGTTGGAATAGCCGCTTTCGTTGTTGCTGCTGTCGAGGGCCGTAACAACATAGTAATAGGTCTTGCCGAGCATTATCGCCGAATCGACTGCGGTCGTGGTGGCAGCAGTAACCGAATCGAGAGGCATGCCATAATACCCGGAAATCTCAGAACGGTATAAGCGATATAGTTTGATATCCGGGTCCGACGGCGCAGTCCAGGACAGAGATATGGACTGGCTCATCGAATCGTACGTGGCGGCCAGGTTTGTCGGCGCCGAAGGGGGTGTCGTATCCGGGATCACGACGACTGCTTCATTGGAGTACTCACTCTCATTGTCGCACGTGTCCACGGCCGTGACGACATAATAGTATGTCGTGTCGAAGAGAATGGTCGAATCAATAAACGTGGTAATGGGTTCAAGAACCGAATCGAGCGGCGTCGAGTAACTCCCCGACATCCCGGAACGGTATATGCGATACAGCCCGATGTCTGGTTCAGGAACCGCATCCCAGCTGAGCGCAACAACCTGGTAGATCGAATCATAGGTGGCAACAAGATTCGTGGGCGGTGAAGGAGGCACTATATCAGGCACAAAAACAGTATCTTCATTAGAAAAACCACTCTCATTGTTACTTGTATCAACCGCAGTAACAACATAATAATATGTTATACCAAAAGAAATTGTTGAATCGATGAAAGTGGTGTCTGGTGCGGAAACAGAATCAATCGGCGTCGTGTAACCACCAGACGTTTCAGAACGATATACTCGGTACAAACCAAGGTCGGGTTCCTGAGAGGCATTCCAGATCAAAGACACAACCTCGTTAGTTGAATCGTAGGAAGCAACAAGATTCGTAGGAGGTGAAGGAGGTACTATATCAGGAACAAATACACTGTCTTCATTGGAGAAACTACTCTCATTGCTGTTAGTATCGACTGCCGTAACGACGTAGTAATATGTCCTGCCGAATAGAATTGTAGAGTCGATAAGAGTGGTGTCAGGAGCAAAGACTGAGTCAAGAGGCGTTGCATAGCTACCCGAAGTGTCGGAACGGTATACTCGATATAATCTAAGATCTGGTTCTGGAGAAGCGTTCCAAATCAGCGAAACTACTTGCTCATTTGAATCGTAATTAGCCGCGAGATTCGTCGGCGGCGAAGGCGGTTCTATGTCAGGAACAAAAACTGTGTCCTCGTTAGAGAAACCGCTCTCATTGTTGACAGTATCAACTGCCGAAACTACATAATAATAAGTTATTCCTGAAAGTATTGTTGAGTCGACATAGGTTGTATCTGGTTCTAGAACAGAATCAAGCGGCGTCGTATAGTTTCCTGCAGTATCTGACCGATATATCCGATACAGACCGAGATCCGGCTCCGGAGAAGCATTCCAAGTCAAGGAAACAACTTGATACGGCGAATCGCATGCGGCAACGAGATTGGTCGGGGCTGAAGGCGGCGTTATGTCCGGAATAAGTATTGAATCTTCGTTGGAATATTCGCTCTCGTTGGTGTTAGTGTCAACTGCTGTAACAACGTAGTAGTACGTCATACCCTGCACGATCGTCGAATCAGCATACGCCGTAACCGACTCCGCTACCGAATCCAGCGGCGTCGAATATCCGCCAGAGCTATCCGCCCGGTAGATTCGGTACAGACCCACATCCGGCTCGGGTGATGCGTCCCAGGTTAACGTGACCGTATGATATGGCGAATCACAGACCGCAACGAGATTGGTCGGCGCCGAGGGTGGTATTGTGTCCGGCGTCAGATCGGCAAGAGTCTGGTTGGAAAAGCCGCTTTCATTGTTCAGATCGTCAAAGGCGGTCACAACATAGTAATTCCGGCCGGTCAGGGGCAGGGTATCCTGGAATATCGTGTCGGTAGCTCCAACTGTGCCGTAAGGAATCGTGCCATATGTGTACGCGGTCTAAGAGCGGTATACGTTATAGCCCGCAAGATCGGGTTCAGAATTCGGACTCCAGATAACCCGGACTTGCGCATCCTCCCACGTCGGCGTGTCTGCTTCGTCTATGTTCTTGGTCTTCTTGGGGCTCTTGGAAGCGGCTTGCGCCATTATACCAGCATCCTTCTTCTCGTTGTTGCCAGTCACGAGTATTTCGTTACGGACGTTCCTGGCAAGGGCCGGCGGCGTGAACAAAGTATCGCCGATGTACAGATAGATCTCATAATCATTGCCATCCCAGGCATCGTACACCACAAAGCCATCATGGATCTCTATACGAGACGATCTGCCGGTTCCGAGTGAATCAGCAGTAAGCGTAACCACATTCTCGCCATCATATAACGTAGCATTGTAATACCCGAAATAAGGATATGACATTTCCTCGTAGACCAATCGGACCCACACTGCCTGATTGTTATGCATATTCAGACTGTGAAAAGGGGGATTGCCGGATCCACCAGGCCACCTATTCATTAATTCAAAGGTATCTCTGCCATCAAAAAAGTAAAGGTGCCACAATTCGGCGGGATAAATGCTTTTCCCATCTACCCATGCTATTGAACCATTATGTAGGCATGGCGAATGCGATACAGGAATCTGATCTGTTACCTCTCTTTGGCTTGCTCCGTCATGAAACCAAACTGATCCTCCACCTCGTTCTTTAATCCAAGCAACCTGGCCGTATGAAACATCCGGAGTTCCATCATCGTATACAGTATCTTCAGTCAGATTCTGGGTCATACCGGTTTCATAGTAGTAGACTTCGCGCTGTCCGAACCCTGAAATGGTTGTATCTTCGCCATCCCAAACAACTTGATCGGCATCGATGTCAACACGACCGTTTACTCGACCCTCAAAATCTAGAAATGAATCAAGGGTGTACAAAGAATCAGAATCGGGGTCGTAATATTCCACCCAAATGGTATCCGTATAACTAATTGAATTCCAACCAGAAAAGCGGTAAGAACGCCATACGACCCCACCGTCGTTTACTTCCATCGAATACCGCCCACGGGTTGCTGGAGCAATCTGACTCGGACTATTACCATCATAGTAATAGACATACTCACTTTCTGACCCCAGCCAGCGGATCCATGCGACTTCATCATCGAAGATGTAAGGTATAGTATGGCTCCCACCGCCGGGGCTGATTTGGAAGGAGGTATCACCATAAAAATCATACAGCATTATTTCACCGATGTCGCTGCCAGCTGCCGCCCGAGTCCATACTACATTACCATGATAGACATCAGGATACATATCATTGACATCGTTATCGGTCAATTGAATTACCCCAACGACAAAGGTCCAGGAATAAGCAATGGTCTGCTCCGAACCAGTAGTATCTATACTTTTGCCAGCCAGATCCTTAACTCCGTCGAGTAATCTTACCTGCACCGTATCTTTAAATCTGAAACTGTCTACCTCAAGGGTGAGTTTACAAATACTGTCGTCATAAATGAGATTCGTTATTACGTAGTTAAAACTATCTGCTCTAAGACTCTGGCTCTTTATGTTTGCAGAGTTCAACGTCGAGGTATCCATTTGCTCAGAAAATGTGCACCAAACCCTTTTCTCCATTGTCGGCACAAAGGCAAACCAATCACTGGGTCTGGTCTCTTTTACCCGGGGATTGAAGTTGTCGACTAGTACCGTATCCAGAGCGACTGCTGAATCATTTGAATGTGACCAGACCTTGATAGTCGTTACATAATAGCCATCTGGGAATCTCGCGTCCTCAATGGAATCGGCATCTGCTGTGCCTGCAATGTTTATCTTCGTGGGCCAACAGCTTTCCTCGATGTTTGACAATCCACTGCTAGTCGGTGATAGACTATCGCCACAATTCGTGACAATGTAGAAATTTCGGAATTGGCTGCACAAAGGATGCGCATATGTCAGATTGTACTTTTGTGAATCTGCTTCGCTTATTGTATCACGCATCTCTAACATCTTCTTAAAAGAGATACTGTCACCTGCTGTCGTCGGTTGGACACAATAACCTACAGAATATATGCCATTGTCAATACAGCCCTCAATGACCGTACATGTATACACGATTATATCTACAGAATCACGTAAGTAACTTATTTCATAACAATAACCCGTTGTATCTTGTGATTTATCTTTCACATAATAAATCTGTTTTGGATGATGTTGAATCCCGCCAGGTCTGTCCATAATGAATGGCATCTGTGCAGGATAGGGCAAAAGACTGTCCAAAGGATTCAGATAACCAGTTAATGAAGCGTAGTCATTGTTGCTGCGCTGAAAGTGTAGATGGTCATTTGTGTCGGTCTCATCGGAGATAAATCTGGCAACGTGACCTAAACAATCACCAATATGTACGCTGTCACCAACGAGATATGTAACAGTATCTGGGTGGATGTGTGCGTAGTGCCAGGCTAATGCCGAAAGAGTATCGGTCGAAATATTAATGAAACCCTCATGGCCGCCGCTATCGGATGCGATATATGACACCACGCCGTCTATCACGGCGTAGATAGGTGTTCCTGAATCTGCAGGAAGGTCTACACCACCGTGGTATCCCATCGTAACACCAGGAATGACTTGATTGCCATTCCAGTCGCCGTAGGTCTTGTTCGTTGCATGTGCGGAACCCTGTGGTGCCAATGGCCAGGGAATGCTATTTGCTGTACCACCGAATAACAGCAGAATCATCAAAGTCAGGATTCTATTGATCTTCATGAACCGCCTCCAACGAGAGATGGTAAATCAGCACATCTGGGTTTGTCGTTGGAATGAACAAGTATCCAGACGGTGAAAGCCCAAGGGTATTCCTGACTCCATTCTTATCCTGCCATACAATATTGCCATTACTATCCAGAAGATAACCATCGGTATAGAATATTGCACGACCACCTTTTGCAACAAACGGTTTACTGTAAGGTTGACCTCCCAGGGATTTCTTCCACAGGATATCGCCATTGTCTGTTTGCACAAAATAGACCGTGTCACGCGGGTATCCAAGCATAACGTATCTATCATCTGAGGAGAAGGCTGGTTTATATGTTCGAAACTTGTAGGTGTCGATCAGAGCACCTCTATCGGTAAAAAGGGAGGTTCCACCGGTAGAAGCTACGACGAATCTATTGTTTTGGGATACTGCGATACATGGTCGGAACGCAGGCCAGCCACTACCTAACCCAGCCTGCCAACGTTCTCTGCCATCGTTGCCAAATGCCGCAACCAACGTTGTTGTGTCATCTCGACTGCTTTGAGTAAGTGTGTAGAATATCTCGCCATCCGCTGACAGATCATGGCAGCCACGACGTCCATAGAGATCGGTGAGAGCTTTCTTTTCGCTGCCTCTTTCATCATAGAATATGACAGTATTGTACAGATGGCCGAGGCCACCATAACCAGGAATTGCAGCACTTGTTTTTCCGTCATCACTAACAAAAGATGGGGGCATTACATCATCACCCGTTCCATCGAATGTATTAACCCAGCCATCCTTCTGCCACAATACTCTGCCGGTCTCCGTTTCGAGAAAGATAACCTTCTTAATGTGCCTTGTGTTCCTCTGTATTGAAGCGTCAAGTGCACCAAGACTGTCCCTCACGTGACACCAATAGCGAACACTGTCAATATAAGTGTAATCCTGAGCATGTCCGGCTTCTTCCCATTTCATGCCCCACTCGATTGATTTTTTGCGGGCATTGTGTTCATTTGTCCTTACATTGCGTACATCATCACTTGACATTCCCATCCAATCATAGTGCGCCGCATACGTAACCATGTACTTTAGATTCTTCGAGGTCCAGATACTCTGCAGGTCATCGGGCAACTGTATCGTCTTTCCGTCATTGGTGTACAGCACCTTCTCTTTCCGGGCGATTTCGATGCGCAGGCTGTTCAAAAGCCAGTCCTTGTCTTCCTGCGGAATGTCGTTGTCCTTCAGGATCTGCTTGATCTCGGGCGGCGGAAAACCCTCCGGACCGACCATCAATTCCCCGAATTCCTTCTTGTAGAGAAGCTTCAGCTCTATTTCAGACTCAACCTGGGACAAATCCTCTTCCTGACCGTAAATTGGTATTGTGGATATGATTAACAGAAGAACTACTGCTATGGGCATCCTTTTCATGATTCCTCCTTTACCTAACGATATTCTATTCACTCTCAAAGTCAACGCGGTCCCATAAGGTCAAACTGTCGTTGCACCTTCGCTAATTGTTGCCTTGCGCTCAGCTGCGCGAGTGGAATTGAATCGAGTTTCAGGATCTTCCTTGTGGGTGTACAAATACGTACATTGCTACGCATAAGCACGCCTCCTTCGTTACGATATCATTCTTTGCCAGTAATCCAGTTCAATTACCTGTCCCTGATTCTCCTAAAGACACTTAAGCAAGAATCATGCCAACACGAAGATGTCGGGATTCTGAGCCTTTTCGAAAAAGCCAATACAATCATGAAACGAAAACTGTGCCACTTTGGCACAGTTTGACTGCGTCCTGCCGGGCATTGATATTATTACATCCGGGAGCACGCTGATGTGCCATTTTGGCACACTCTCCATCATGCCCACTTCTGTCCAGGCAATACACGTTTCCTTGCTATGTCCCTTTTTAAGGCTCTTGCCGGCCAGATCCTTAATGCCATCTGACAACTGCACTTCAACTTCATCATGGAAAAAGAATGAATCTACCTCTAAAACGAGCTTGAATAGACTGTCTATGTATGTGATATTAACGATTGAAT
>JACUUY010000112.1 GCA_014859085.1 Caldifarciminota bacterium | reverse complement strand
GCGCCGGTCTCCTTTTTCAATGCATCATCGACAATCAAAGCGCGTACATCATCCTCAATGCGCAATTCAATTCCCTCACTGCGGAATTCTTGCTCATAGTTGTGAACTCTAATCTCCAATATTTTCATAAGTGTTTCGCTGTCCAACGGTTTGAAAGGAACAACATAAGTGAACCTGGCAATTAATTCAGGCAGAAAGCCGTAATTTTGGAAATTATACACGTTTTCTGCTTGACCTTCTTCCAAGCTGTAGGATATCTTCCCTGCTGCAGTGTCAGCTGGACCCGGTTTGAACCCGACATTCTTCGTGCCGAATCCATCGCCAACAAAACCGCTGAACGCACCGAGCGCGAAGAATGTTATATCTCTTGTTGAAATCTCATCTCGGACACTGTAGCATGTCATTCTATAATCCCGGGGAACAATGATATCGGCGCCCTCGAGAATTTTCAGCAATTCCCGCTGCACCCCATAGCCAGACACATCTTTGTTAGTTCCGCTGCCCCTGAAGGCCAAGTTCGAAACGCTCCCGGCAATCTTGTCGAACTCGTCGAGGGCGACAATACCGCACTGTGCAACATCAACTCGACCGTGCGCCGCATCAATCAACTGGTTGATTATGTTCACGACATCATCACCAACATATCCGGATTCCGTGTACTTTGTCATCTCGGTAATCACGCAGGGCAGCTTCAGTATCTCACCGAACAGCAGTTCAATAATATAGGTCTTACCGCAACCCGTTGGCCCAATAATAAGTGCATTCGAGCGGTTCGGCACCATGGACCTCGACATCTTTTCAAGGTAAATGCTGCGCAGCCGCTTGACATGCCGGTAAGCGCAAAGGCAGACCCTGCGGCGCGCCTCTTCCTGGCCCCTGTATCCGAGCACGTTCAACCGGTCATCAATCTCTCTTGGTGAAAATACTGGCACCGACACCAAATAACTGGCCGGCGTCAATTCCTGCCCCCCAGGCAGAACTAAATGACCCGTTTCCTTCCCCCTGTTTGCCATCGGCCTATCCTCCTTCAGATCTTATCTAAATCTCCCACTCAGGGCAAAACCCAGTATCTCAAGTGCCGCTGAAGCCCACGAACCACCCTACCATTATTAACGGAAAAAGGGTCGTTTAGAGCAAGTCTTTTCTTAACAAGTCGGCACGCTCTTTGCGTTCGCCGTTATCCCTCACGTGGTGATTGCCCGTCATACGTATATAATACTTTTTTCCGGCCTAAAACTTTAGTAGGCGTCCCTCGAAATATCGAGATATTTTAAGATGAAATGCATGTTTTGATCAAAATGGAGCGCTCTTCTGCCAGTAATCAGCTCGACATGAACCGATTTGCCCCGGCGTATACTCTCCTATACAGGCATTGCGGAAACGCAGGATGACAGCAGAGCAGAATCCTGATAAAGGAAACTAACTTACCTGACCTGACAATTCCGACCGAAAAAGATCTGCCGACTTACCGCCTTTTATTTCAAATAGAGTGAGCACACGAAAGACCCGACATTGAACATCACCTGACGCCAAAAGGGGACTAGCTCCGCCAACTCGGCAACTGAGAAGGCAGGCTTTCAGCCCTATTCAACATCTGCACTGTTTTGATCATTCGTGCTTAGTATTTCGGATTTGTCTCGGATTTCGACATTCGGATTTCGGATCTAGTATCATGTATCATGCATCCAGCATCGTGTATCGTGAATCATGCATCATGTATCATATCCGCCTCAAGGGGATCGGGAAATTCAGCCCGCAAGAACTATTTTTCCTTGTAGTTGCCCAATTTATTGGGCATCATTTGATGAATCAAACAGTACCAATCCGCGGTATCATTTCTTCATCCGCGGCATCTACCTGCGGAGCAGGGTCATTCTCCGGCTTGGCCGGGGAATCCAGGAAGGCTCCGCCTTCTGGATGCCGCTGATGCAGGCTGATTACGCTGATGTTTCTTACATGTCATTCCCTATCGCTGGAATCTATGTTTTTTATCGCCGTAATACGCTCAGGCGCAGTTTCGAGTTTCGATAGCTGACCCCGTATGTGCTTCTCAAATGGATCAATACTTCGTATTTATGAAAATTCCGACTCGACCCGCGCAATCGTATCCGTTCTTATCCTTATGCGGATTTAATGAAGAATCGTACGCCTTACGCGTGAATTTTCTTCGACACAGGGGACATTCGAATATGTATTTGGGGCCATATCCAGGTTGAATAGAACTTGTACCTCGGGGCTTATGCTGCCTGAAGCCCCTTGGTGCTGGTGTCATCACCCGTCTTGCAGCAACAAGTGGCGCTGAAAGAGTGCCAGCGGCTGTCAGCTCAATTTTATATCTTGGCGTAAACAATACGTCAGTAGCGCGGGCACTTTGAATACGATCAACTCTATAGGCCCTCAATTCACCGGTTTGATGTTTTATTGCATACAGGAGGATTTCTTCGTCTTTGGTCATCCGTAATGAATAAGGTTCAATCAACCTGTGCTCATTGTTGTATGCTAAATCGACACAAAGCCTATTTGCAGCCGCAAACCGAATGATCTCTAGTGGAACTGGCGCATTCCATGCTTGAATCATTGCAGGTGGTCTCCAGGTTTCTTGTAGTTTGTAATTCAATGGCGGTGCTGGCGCAGACACCAGTTTTTCAACTTCAGCATGCAACCACTCAAATACCACTGGCAATTCTTGCCAGAATTGCCCAAAGGAGGGCAGGATTGGCAATTGATGGGCCAACATGTTCTTCCATTCGCTTTTTAGTTCATCAAGCTCGGGCTTGTTTTGAAGTATTTCTATGGTCGGTATTGGCATACCTTTGAACTCGCACTTTTTCTTAAGGACATCAAGGACAAGCATTCGGTCGGGTTCAGAACCTTCATGCCGATAAATGTGAATCACATCATAAAGGTCACGGGGTCTCAAGCGTTCACTCAAAGCTCTAATTTTTTCCGCAAAAAGCTCTTCATAGCAATAACACTGAACCATGATGCCATCCATAGGCCTATCTGAATAGGGATGATGAACTTCCCTTGGGATCGGCGCTAAGACCAGGACTTCGTCTGCTGTTATGTCAAGTCTTATGCGGGGCAAGGGTGCACGTTGTTTTAGTGGACCGCGGTAACTTAGTCTACCCAGGACAGATGTCTTACCTCGTGGGTTTTCATAGATTTCGAAAGAGAAAAAATCCCCGGGCATTTCGATCCCCGATTTCTCATAAATCCAAGCCGCAACCTGCTGATATGCATCAATCAGAAAATCCTGCGCTAGATGCTCAGCTTTCGAAACAGTGAAATCCAGGTCTTCAGAAAACCGATAGGTCTCGAAATAGCATTTCTTTAAACACGTGCCGCCCTTGAAAATCCAACTTGCAGATAACTCTGAATGATGCGCAATACCAGCGAGTAACCAACCCAGTACATAGTCCTTTTCAACAATGTGGGGTGTAAGACCAAATTCACCTGAAAAATCCATTAACTCCTGACGACTAATCATTCTATACCTTATTTTGGATGTTTGAATCCCAGCTTCTCGGGAGCCACAATCTCCACCGTGTAACAAGCCGATATTTATTGAGTGCTGGGTCGAGCTTAATATAACCTGTAGTCAGGGCGGAGCGGGAATCGTCTATTGCTGATTTTTCTGCAGGCGCAAGTCTCTCTAACAAGAAACCCAGACGCTTGAAGACTGCACCATTATTTAAACGCTTTGCATACTCAATTAACAGTGGGAGATTCTTATTACCAGAGTTCAGATAGTTCGTGAACATATCTGCCGCAAGTCTAATTCCACCGCCCAGACGGAGCTCAGCAAGCATATCTATTATTGTGCGTGACGGGTCTGAAACGGATACCTTTGTTTGTCCACGCCATATAGATTTCAAACCAAAGATAAATTTTGCTGAAGTTGTCCGTAGTAGAAATTTGGTACCTTTAATAACCGGTGATCGATTGCGTGGTTTCTGAACGGTAATAACAACGATAGTACGGAAGACTTGCTCGGTTAAATCCCAGTATTCTGCTGCAGACCAGCCACCGATATAGCACGGTGCAAACAGTCTTTCAGCAATAACCCAGGGGTCTTCAAGGGGCATTTCGGTTGTGCGCGATTCGAGAGGAATCTGCACATACATACCCCGCCGCACACGAGAAAGCCATCCTTTCTGGGTCCATCTTGCCAAGAGCTTGGCCGCGTCAGAAGGCGCAATTGAGAGAATTTTGGAGGCTTCTTGAACCGTGATTGTGTCCTTTGTACCTCTGATTATCGCCGCCAACCTTTTCCTGTCAAGTTTTCCCAGGCCAGTCATAGCCCGCATAGTATCTCCTATATGTCATAATTCATATTTTATCTGAACTAACACGCACACAATATAGCACTAAGTTATCAAAACTATAACCTATATGTTGAAATTCACTCATAATATGAACTACCACTCATACAATATACTCATATTGAGCCAGGTTGTCAAGAGCCAACATCCCGTGGGATGTCACAGTATTTTCAAAGGCACTCAAAAGAGCACGCACGCTCTATTCTTCTGTCGGTAGCGGGATGTCGTAGACCATCGACCACGAGACGCTGATACGCACCACTTGCAGTAATGCGGCATGTCCAGTGTCCGCTTGTTATTCGGACCGGCCGCGCCACCAAGTGAGTGTCAGCATTTCTTCGTTTTTCTCAATTACTGATTTCGGCAAAAATACGTTTACCTTTCAGAAAAAAACGAATATCAAACCATTGTAGTTGCTTGATTTATCAAGCATTTTATAGCCCAATGAATCTCCGAAGAGATATGCTCTTCATGAGCAGGTGGGCAACTACAATTATCTGACAATTGATTAATGCCGAAATCAGTAGTTTCGAAACTCGAGGGCTGACCCCGGCGCGCCCATTCAATCAGGAAATTCAATGACGCCGTGATTCTACCTCCGCAGCATTTTATTCACCAGCTTAACGTCAAATTCCTCAGGGTCAAAATCGTCGCCGACCCACTCTTTCAACTCATCATACTCCTCGTGTTGAGGATCGCCCAGCACTTGAAGAAGATGAGCGTAGCCAGGATAACCGCCACAATCCTCGGGTGGACAACTCCTCTCGCCATCAACGCAGATCGGATAAGTCACTGCGCGATCTCTGGGCAGTATACGCTCCAGGGTTATGGTGTGTTCCCAGCAGTCCCCGAAGTCATACTCGTAATGGAACTTTGCCCTTGCGCGCCTGATCACCTGATCCAATTTCACCCTCCGGTAATCAACAAATTCGGTCATTGCCTCCTCATCTGGGCCATGGTAATACTTACCGCCGATGACGAACATGTGCAAATGACTGTTCGTCCACCCCATTACGGTCTGAATCACATCGTGTAACTTGGGCAACAGGAGGCTGCTGTTGACCACGAACCGCCTCCATATCAGTGGTTCTATGTTAATAAGCACGATTTTGAGTTGATAGACCCTATCATTCGTCTTCGTTCGAGCACTCTTCATTGTATCCTCCTATTAAAGACACGTACTTTTCCAAGCCGCGACCCCTTCGGCACCCAGCTGGCCGTAACCATACCAGAGTCCGGCGGCCTCTGCTATCCTGTTGAATTCATCCCATGCCGGATGCACAGGATTCCGCCCTAACAACTCGTCCACAATTCTGCCCATCCGGGCAACCGGGAAGATCCATACTCCATCGCTGCCATCGATTATCTGCTCGAAGGTGCGATAGTACCAATCAACGCAATGTGCCATGATGCGGATGACTTCGCCTGGATCCGATCCGGACAAGCGAGAATAGATGACATCCAGCATCTCTGAAAAAGCAGCGGCCATCTCACCGGCACAGAAGTAAATGTGGTATGTCTTCCTCTTTGTCCATCTTTCCATTTCCTTGAGACATGATTTGATTTCCGCCCACTGTACCGGTATTTTCTCAGAAGTCTCCATGCGTGGGCATTTGGGCAGCCGGGCATGGCGCTTCGGCGATAGGGCGTAGTAATCAACCGCAACGCGGATCATATCGAGGTCTGCCGCTAAGGGATGAGCAAAACAATAAGACAATTGCTTGCGCGAAATCGGCGGCGGGTGGATGGCCTCTGCCCGAACCTTATCCGGAGCTGGTCTGGCATGGCCATGCAAACCTTCCCATACAATGGCAGTTGCGACCATGTGTTTGCATATTTCCCCACCAACATAAGGACAAGTGCATTGCTTCCGGATACCCCTGGCAAGGGGTTTCAAATACACTTCATAGTCCTGCGTACCATGGACTAATGCTCGTACTTCATTGTCATCGTGTTGGAGAATCTCTACGCGTCCCCTGTCCACATAATCCTCGCCCCGATACCACACTTCAACCCGGGTCCTCCCCAGTAATAGACGCGCAACGGATTTCATGATTGTTCGAGGGCGGCCAGCTCAAGGAGGTCGGCGCTCCAGAGATCTGGATTGTTGCTCGCATTGGAGCAGATTCTGACGCCCTGGTTTATTTCAACCTCAGAACCAGTACTTGAATCCGAGGTAAGCCGCCCAATGAATTCTAAACAATTCCCCGTTGCCTGTCAAGAGCCCGGCAACGCCTCTGCATGCATAGCTCCACGACTTCATCGTCTGAAATCACTGCTCTACCTGCACAAGAACCTCACATTGTCTATATGCCCGATGAAGTGTTACCACCGTAATCATTCTGTTATCGTCGTAATCAACCTGCGCAGCAGGAGCGAACGCCTGCCCCCGAAATGAGAACCTTTGAAATTCTGACATGTAGGGCAGGGCTTTAGCCCTGCAAACATATTGCGCAAATCTGGCCGCAGACCGTAGGGCAGGGCTTTAGCCCTGCAAACATATTGCGCAAATCTGGCCGCAGACCTAAAGGTCTGCCCTACACTGGCGACTTAGACGTAGGGCAGGGCTTTAGCCCTGCAAACATATTGCGCAAATCTGGCCGCAGACCT
>JACUUY010000111.1 GCA_014859085.1 Caldifarciminota bacterium | reverse complement strand
CGCTCTTCCGATCTCCCCACGACCAATCTCATGCTTTGCCAACCGCTTCGGAACACTGCTGAAGCCGGTTACCTTGGCAAGCGCGGGTTTCGGTGTCTCAAACAATGCAAACTTATCAACCTTGACCCTCGAACTCACATAATCGGGCACCGGCGCAAGATAGCGCACCACCGCTGACATGACCCAATCATAGCCAAACAGCTGCCACCCCGTGCCATCATTGTATTTGCTGCGTGTCGTATTCGCACCACTGTCTGACAATGGATAAGGCTTATCCGCATGCAACCAGACCAAACCAACATGGAAATCACTGTCAATCACGATATCCTCTGCGGAGAGATCGATGACCATAGCATTTGGGTAGAGCTGGGTGATGATAAGCGTTTCCGCATGCAATACACTCCCCGGATTGCCCGCACCATCATCGTCCCACACGCTCACCAGCACCGTATCCATATGAAGATAGAACGGACACGACACGGCTTCCAATTTGCAAGGCGTATGCTGGGGCGTGAATTGCGTCGCAATCATATCATCCACCAACCAACCATGCCAGTAATAAGCGACCGCCCCGTGATAACTCAGCTCTTCACCCGGCGGCAACCAACCCAGCCACACCGTCGAATCGGCCTGTCCTTCTACCTCAAGATCACTCGGCGCCATTGGCGAAAGCACCCAGAAGCTATGCCTGGCGCTGGTCGAACTGTTCATCAGATTGTCCACCGCCCCTACATAGTACTCGATCACCGTACCCGGCGCCTGTGTCGGTATCTGATAACTGAACGTATCACCCGAGACCGCAGTATGACCAATTGCCGTGACCACATCATTCACAATATAGTAGAGGGAATCAGCAAGGATCCCTGCAATATCACTGAGCAGTGCCCTGACAACATATGGACCGCCAAGATAGGTATTCTCTGGTTGTTCCACATAACTGATCTCCGGACCAATGGTATCCGGTGCATAGTCGAGCGCAAAGTCATCAAAATACCACCAGTACTCATTTTCCGCCACATAATGGAAGGCAACCTTGACATTAGATTGACCCATTACTAGTGCAGAAATATCATGGTATTTATAGCCTGAATCGGTGGCATTCGAATACATCGCAACGGTCTGCCAGTTTGCACCGCCATCCGTGCTAATCAGGACCCGACCCGAATCGAGTGATGCCGCCGAATAGTCCCGATACCAGTGCCAGTACGAAAGTGTGTAATAACCAATTGCTGAGCAGTCAAACCTCGGCGAAATGAGCCAGTCATCATGTGTTTCAATCGGCGAGTAGTAAACCCGGGCAACAATGCGTGCCGGGGTCGCCGACTCAAACCGATGCCAGTCATTGTAGTCAACAATCGGCGGTGACTGGGTGCCACCATCAATAATGGTCCAGCCACAGAAGGGTGGATTGGTCGAATTAGTCCATTCCTCATCAAAGTCCTTGGTATAGGGCGGGACATTTACCAATGGGCAGGTGGCAAAGGCAAGATTGGTTGTATCATTATCTGCATTCTGATCGCCGGGTAACCTGGTTCCAGCACACAACGTATCATCACCGGACTGTGCCGGCACGAATTTCTGGGCAAAGGTATAATCATCGGTCTGCCCGGTCTGTAAAGAACCAGCCCAGGCCTCAAATACTGTATCTGCTGCGCCTAAGGTATAAAAGACCGGTGTCGAGGTGAGAAGATTGAGTCCATAGTTATTGATTGTAACCGTAACATCGAGACTGTCACCCACAAAGTGTGGTACCGGGAAGGGAGTAATCGACTGGATACCCGCATCGGTTGCCACAGCAGTTGGTTCAGTGACAAAAACCCGCACCGAATCAATGAACATATTATTGCCATAGCCACTTATTGCCCGGAAACCGACGTATAATTCTTTGCCGGACGGGAAATCACCGATCTCAACATCATGTACATACCAGCCAGCAACTGCATTATAGCGGTGGAATGCCCCGACCGGAGCGTATGTGGTATCGTTATCAGAGTATTCGACAATTATTGAATCAGGTTCGGTTGCGTAATCCGGGTCACCATACATATAGAACCTGAGCATCACCTTTTTTGCACTGGGTCCGATGTTGAACTTGTGGGTCCTTAATCGTGCCTGCTGGCCAGAACTGGCGCTATAACTGGGATAACCAGCCATTCCTGCACCTTCAAGCGGTGTGCAGGTAGGCGAAGTTCCTGAAGTATATCTTGCCCAGTTGTAAGTTCCAACGAGAATCGTCCTTGTCCATTCATCTGGTGGAAATACTGTGGAATTGAAGCCGGATGCGGCCTTGGTGCTCTCATCGTAGACCTCGATATGGCCAAAGCAGGTCGTGTCATTCAAGACATTGGCATCACCTGCAAGATTGGTAAAGGCATAGAGGGTATCCCAGCCCAGAAAATCCATGGTTACAGGAATCTTCACCGAGTCTACAGCACCCGAAGCAAGGGAACCGGTATAGGTAACACTACCAGTAAGCGGACTGGTCTTGAAACGATAACCGACCGTAAAGCCAGTCTGGGCATTTGAACCAGAATTGAAGATTGCAACCTTAACCGTGTCAGGTAGATTTTTGATTGAGGTCGGGTTCTTCTTAGTAACCCAGTAGGTGCCGATGTCATTGACAAAATCCCGCTGCTCCCCCTCAACCAGTGAACCACCGCCCGTAATCACAAATTCCTGATTCAGGTTGCGGAATCGGTTAATATCACCAATTGCCACGCCATAATCAGCCGTTCCAGAAACCGGTTTTGGTAGTGTACTTACCCAAGCTGATCCATCTTGTGCAATCCAGAAGGCAACCGGATACTGTGTAGTGCTGGCCGAGGTCACGATAACCTCATTGCCTGGGTTGTCGGTTAGCACATCGCCGATTGCAATGTCGTTGGGGCCAGTATATGGACTGGTCGTAAATTGATAGGCGTTACCTTGCCATTCAAGGCCATCCCAATTCCATACTGATATCTGGTAACTGCTCGCACCATGTACCACGGCTATTTCGTTGCCGGGGAGGGTCGGATTTATGTCACCAACCACAACATCATAAGCGCCAGCAACAGCCGTGGTAATATGCATCGTGTCCCAGCTCACACCATTCCAGTGCGCTGACCACAGGACAGTGCCACTCGCAACATAGATCTCATTGCCGGGCAGGTCAGAACGTACATCGCCGATCGCCACGCCACGTTGATAAGCCGTAGTAATAGGACTAAACTCGATTCTTGTCGTGTCCCACGCCGCACCCGTCCACACTGCTCTTATGATCGCCGGACTGGGAGTGGAAGAATTTAGGGGAATTAGGATCTCATTGGCATTACCATCGTTGTTCGCATCACCGATTGCGAGATCATAGATGCCGGCATTAACCGCGAATGAGTCACGGGCAGCCCAATTCGCGCCATCCCACTCAAACCATATTACTCGACGGGGACTTGCGCTCATAGCCGCAACAATATCAATATACTCATCGCCGTCAACATCGCCAACCGCCACCGCGTGAGGCGTTCCACCGGAAAACGCATACGGCGTATCGATGCGGAATTTCTCTTTGCCAAAGCCAGTGCTCGTTGTATCCGTGGCCATCACCAGGTACCGAGTGCCTATGGATTGCACCGTAACGATTCGAATTGTATCATCCATTGCACCCTTAAAGTTCGTGCCAATAGCCACTTTCCTTATGGTGCTCGCACCTGACCAAACCCTATTTGTGTCCCAGGCCGGCACCGGGGTCTTTACCATCATATCATATGTATTCGGGGTTAGTATGGGTAGTTGTTCCTGAACCCCAGGCTTTCCTTTCCCGACCAATGGACCGGTTAAGAGCATTGTGGCTGCTAGAATCATTAATTTAAGCGACTTTTTTTTGATTAACACACCAACCTCCTTTTTATATCGACATGCGCTTGTTTTAGACAAATCTTCTGCCTCTCTTGGTTCGGGGACCCTTACTAGGCCTCCCAACCCTGATCTGTGTTTATAATTGTTCACCACTTTCTTACAAGGATGAATCGGCTCCATACCGACCAGCCCTGAAAGCCCGCTATTGAAAAAATTGATCGGACATTCGACAAAGGCAACCTTTCAGACCGCAAGAGGGGTTCTTTAAACATAGCCTTTCATCCAATTTCACCACACTTGCTGGTCATGAGCCTAAAATATATCGCTAATCGTAAACAAGAACCAGTTTTCGGGTTATTGACTCCTTCTCGTAATTGACCCTCAAGAAATAAACCCCTGAACTCAGCATTTTCCCGTTGTTGTCTCGACTACGCCAGTTAATACTGTAATTACCGGGTTCCATTATCTCATCCAAGATTTTTGTCACATGCCGCCCGGTTATGTCATAGACGTTCAATGCTAATTTGCCGCTTCTTGGAACTGAAAATTGAATTGCAATGTCGGTAACAAACGGATTAGGCATTGGTGTGTGCATGATGAATTCAGGGAAAATTTCATTGTCTCCGCTATATATACCAACCTCTTGAGCCGTATTGACCCGCATCATAAAGTCATAAGAAGCCTGCAGGTGCCAGCCTGGACTTGATGGGTTAGTGTGATACCAGTAGGACAAGCTATCTAAAGGGGGTGTGTCATCTCTACCAATGCGCGGCGCGGTGGGTGAATTCGATAACCAATGAAGAACCATCCAGAATGGATTTGTATCATTTATCTGAATTGGCGGCTGATATTCCCTGGATACCCAGCCTGCTCCAATTGGATAGATTGTTTCGGCCGGCGCAATATAATAAGTCGCTCCAAGCCCTGGCAATCCAGTGGAGTCGCTGTTTAGCGACATCATTATCGGGTCAGCACTGCTGACATAGCATCTTGCGCCGGTGATGTAGTACGGTTGCTCAAGACAAGGCATCATCTTTTCGGCATACTTGTTGTCGTAGAAATTGGCTGACACAAAACCGTAGCTATCCAAAAGTCCATCATCGTACATAATCTCGGTGGTTATGCTGACTGGTCTTATCATTGTATCATTGGAAGGAACATAATCTTCAGGAACCTGAGTGAAAAAATGTGCCGTATATAGTCCAGCATCGGTCGGCGTCCAGGTCGGACTGAGGGTAGTCGTTAAAGCTTGTAAAGGACTCAAGTATGCACCGCCATTACCCTCATAAACTATACTACCCAACTGGTTGTAAATTGCGCAACCAACCAGAATATTTTCTGCATAACTTCCAAAATTGGAGATACTAACGCGCGGTGAACCTGTATAATTGCGGGTCAACTCCGGAAATGGATAATGAATCATCGAGACCGCACCATCATGGTAGCATATACTCTCGTTTATCAGTGTGTCATTTAGTGGAAATTGATCGCCGGCCAATGTGGTGAAGACCATTGTCTGATATCTTCCATAAGTCGGTACATTCCAGCCCGGTGAGAAATTTATGGTCTGGCTTACAGCGGGATTCAGGTTACTTGAAAAAACCGTGTCGGTGTAGAGCAGTTGTGCGAGTGAATCATAGATACTACAGATTGTATTAAAACTTGCCGCCTCCGTTCCATAATTCTTAACTACGGCCTGGGGTGTAACAGTCTGCCCGGTTTGTAGAAAGATTCCTGGTGCATTTATTGCCTCGACGCCCACATCACTATTTAATGACGCCAATATACGGATCGCATAGACCTGACCACCATTGCCAAATTGCCGGGCATGAACTGCCTTACCGCCGGCTGTAACAAATGAGCCATCTTTTGATATATCGACTGCAAAAATTGAGCCCGGTTCATCAATGTCATCGAGGATCTGCAAGATAGGTGTTGAGGATGCCTTTTCAAAGACCGTGATCACATCGCCATAGGTTCCAAGATACTGCCCCCAGGAACCGGCCACGCCCTTTGAGCCATCTTCACTCAGGGCACATGAAGCTACCATGTCGCCGTATTGGGTATATTGCCAGAGCGGCGATGATGAAGAAGAATCATACATTAACACCTTTCCGGTTTTGCTTGGACTGTATTGATATGTCCCGGCCATAATTGTTGAGCCATCGTCTGAAATGGCAACCGCTGTCACCCAGGGATGCCCGGTATTGTGCTGCCAGACTAAATTATATGCAATACCATTCCAACGGTAGAGATAGGTTTTTGAATAAAAATCACCCTTTACAAGATATGTGCCGTCACCTGATATCTTTGCTACAGTCTGTCCATAATTGCCAATCGAATCACGCCTGCTTCCATCCAAATTGAAAATGTAGATTGCCCGATATGTTGATACACAATATACCGAGCCGTCGATGTTCGCATCGAGTCCATAAATTCCAAGGTTCCGATCAAAACTCATTGTGCGAATTGTGTCGCCGAATGCATTGAAAATAAAAAGTCGCCCTTCACTACTAGAGATTGCAAGAACCGCATAGCGAGATCCATCATCGCTTACATATACGGTCGGCCCATGGGTGCTGGTCGCTATCTCGAACCCACCCGGCAGACTATAGATCCATTTTGGCACCGAACTCGCTGCGCCAAAGCTATAAAACGGTTCATCCGTACCGCCGATGGCAATATCACTACCATTGATCGATACAGCAACCGGTATGTGGTTTTCAGTGTAGGGCATTGGATAAGACCATACGGGCAATTCTGAACCCAAGGTCCGATAGAGGCTGGTTCTCTTGTTATTCAAAGCCCAGCCCGCCTGGATCCACATTCCATTACCTGACAATGCTACATGTCTGGCAATCGCATACTGATGGTTTCTGTCGATCCAGAGAATTTCAGCGCGTGACCCACCATGAATCTTTGTTGTTTCTTCAATCCGTGTCACTTTACCATTTGGTTCACTGATACATCTTGACTCCATTCCCATTACTTCTATATACACACCGGGAATACCATCCTTCTTTCCGGCGGATAATAAGATGAAAGACAAAAAGAAAACAAGCGATCCTTTCATATTGACCTCCTCTTGGTACATACAATATAAGTTAAATTGTGCTTAGTCTGAGGGCAAGGTGCTCTTGAAATCTTTGT
>JACUUY010000110.1 GCA_014859085.1 Caldifarciminota bacterium | reverse complement strand
GATATTCGTTTTTTTCTGAAAGGTAAACGTATTTTTGCCGAAATCAGTAGATACTCAATACGGGATATCAAATCCTAAATACTAAGCACTAAGCTCTAAACAATATCTAAATACAAATACTCAAAATCCAAACAGTGACTGAAAAGCCACTGTTTTGAACATTGGTATTTTGTATTTGTTTAGGATTTCAGGTTTAGAATTTAGGATTTGAAACCGATCCAGTCGCTGTTCAAAAGTATTGTTGTCCTTGACAAGCAGCAGCGCGCGCATATACTAATGCATGGCTTTAGCCGATATCCAGAAAAAAAATGCTGAAGAGCGCAGGCGGGAAAAGCGCCTGGTGCATCTGACCAATGGGCTGGCGCGCGACTATTTGAATTCAGGATCCGTCAAGAATAGATCAAAGGCAGACAAAGCGACCGCCGAATATGTGGTCAAGAGCCTGCTCGACTACCTCTTCTTCGAAGATAAAAAAGAACTTCGAGAATTGAACGGTACCCATATCAAGCAGTTCATGCTCGTCCATGCAACGCGCCGTTTGCAGATCGCCCAGGAAAAGGCCGGGGAGATTCCAAATATAATGAACGATTTTCTCCGTTTTCTCGACGCGACGGGTTATATCAAGAACGGAGAATTGCTGCGCAGCTCGGTGAAAGAGAACGAGCGTGCTTTCCTCAAACTGATGCCGCCGCCGAAGAAATCTCAGAAATCAAGGAAGACGGCTCCCCTGAAAGAACCAGCCGGCACCAAAGCAACGCCGGCGCCAAAGGAAGACGTCAGAGTCGGCCGCAATGACCCGTGCCCGTGCGGCAGCGGTAAGAAATTCAAGAAGTGTTGCGGACAACAATGACGCTGCGTCAGAAACCGGTCTGAAACATCCGACCCTCGGTCCGGCCGCGCACGACACCCGATCATGATATCAATACTACTGCTCATTGTATCAATCGCGAGCGCTATTACGTCGCCGGACACCAGTGAAGCCGATGCCCGGCAGCTACGGATCGGACCGGCCCTGTCCGGCGGAGCGGCTCTCGGCCTCGCACATATCGGCGTGCTCAAGGTACTCGAGCGCGAGGGGATTCCAGTATCCTGCATCGCCGGCAACAGCATGGGCTCTCTGGTCGGCGGCGCCTATGCGGCCGGTTACAGCGCGGCCGTCATCGAGAGCATCGCGGTGCATGCCGATTTCTCGGTGCTGTTCAGCTCGGGCATGCCGTTTGGTGCGCAGTACCTGCCCGAACGCCAACAGAGCCAGCGCTACATAATCGAACTGCAACACAGAAATCTCGTGCCGGCGCTACCCTCTGGTCTGGTGCCCCTGCAGAACGTCGAATTCACGCTGATGGACCTGCTTTCCGAGATCGAATTCAACACGTACTATGATTTCGACCGACTCCCGATCCCTTACCGGGCGATCGCCGTCGATCTCAAGCACGGCGAACTTCTCACGCTGAAACAGGGACGCCTGCAACAGGCAATAAGGGCGAGCATCGCGATCCCCGGCGTCTTTTCACCCGAGATCATCGACACCCTCGAACTGGTCGACGGCGGTGTCCAGCAATTCCTGCCGGTCGAACCCTTGTTCGAGTTCAAGCCCGATCTGATCATCGCCAGCACCACGGTACGCAGCCAGCAGCAGAGAAGGACCGGTGGTCTGATCGACATCATTACCCGGACCATGGACCTCATAAATATTTGCGACTACCGCGAACAACTCTCTTACGCCGATATCGTCATCGCGCCGGATGTCGACCAATTCATGTCATCAGAATTCCACCGGGCACGCGAATTGATCGATGCCGGTGAAACGGCCGCGGAGCGAGCCCTGCCCGCGATCAGAAAAAGATTGCAGGGGAAAAAGCCGGACGATCGGCGTAACGCGGTGCTGCCCCGGCCCCTCCCGGTTATCCGCAGCATCCGCTTTCAGGGGTTCGAGACGACCCGTATTGCTACCGTGAGCAGCCTCGTGAGAACAGCACCGGGGGTGAAGCTCGATTTCAGTCGGCTGCACAATGACCTGAAAGCACTGTACCACACCGACCTTTTTGAGGACATCAACTACAAAATCGAATTCGCTGGCCAGGATTCGGTCGATATTGTCTTCGAGGTCAAGGAGCGGGAATATGGATTCTATGCCCTGGGCATGCGTTACGATAACACCGATAAAGTAGTGCTGGGCATCGAAGCCGGGCAGTCCAACATGTGGGGCTTGGGCGCGAGCATACGCGCCGCGCTAAATCTCGGCAACCCGCGTGAATTGAGGTTCGGGCTGACCGGCACCCGGCTCTTTGCCTTTCCCTTCGGCTACCGGATCGACACGTACCGCGGTTCGGTCACGAGGCCGTATTATGAAGACAGCGACTGGTTGACCGATTACACGATCATTTATCACGGCGCACTGATCGAAGCGGGCTATATCCTTGGGCACAATGCTTTTTTTGATGTCGGAATGAGCGTCAGGCAAGCCGTCTACAGATTGCCGCAGGTTCCGGGTTTCGACACGCTCCCTTCAAGCGAGTGGATGATCGGGCCGGCGTTCCGCCTCGAATATAATACTCACGACGACCTGCATCTTCCGCGCAAGGGCGCGGCATTTACTATCGCGGCAGATTACTCAAGCGGGAAATTGAAGTCGGCGCGCGACTTTGTCCGGATCGACGCATCGATGAGAAGGTACTTGCCGGTCTCAGAGCGCTTTCTGATCGTTCCCGGATTCGATATCGGGCTGTGCTTTGGCACCCCGGCCTGGGCGAGCTATTTCCTGACCGGCGGCGCAGATTTTGTCGGATTCGAGCACGGCCACTTCACAACCGAAAACCGCACGATCCTGCACCTTGGTTTCGAGTACCGGCTCTTCAACCTGCTGCACCGTGAAGATTATCCTCTGTACCTGCAACTCCTGTCGAGCATCGGAACGTTCGAACGGCCGGATGATGTAATACGCAGTGGAGACATCCGTTCACATCTTCACTGGGGCGTCGGTGCAGGCGTGAGAACGAACACGCCGATCGGTCCGTTCGCGCTGGTGATCGGCGCCGCGGACATTGACAAACAAGACCTGTCCGGCACCCGGGTCAATTACCACGTCTCGATCGGCCGCGAATTCCGCTACTGATGGGGTCAAATCTCGACATTGGACATTACGAACCGGAACCGTGAGTCACTTGGCTCGCGTCTCAGCCTCATTATTGAACATTGTATGATGTTATTCTGACGTCTGCGGGATAGTAGGATTGCCCTATGCGTGTTACGGTAGACGCTGCTATGCTTCGATCATGCACACGGAATATGAGTATTACGGCTACCGGATGCTCTCCTCGCCGTGGGCAATTGTCCAATGTCGAGATTTGACCCCAGGGGTTAATACACTGAGAGCGAACCCTTTTTCCGACCGTACCGGTCCATGATCAAAAATGTCGCCATGCCGAACGTCAGCCACACGACCATGATTATCGCGAGGCGCAGGAATATGGTCGGCAGGCTGACGGCCAGCTGCTCGCCGAGCATGAAATGGCGCACACCCATGATCCCGTATGTCGTCGGCAGGAACATCGACGCTTTGCGCAACACGATCGGCAGCACGGCAAGCGGATAGGCGATCGGCGTGACGACCACGATCAGGGTCGAAAGCGCCTCGGAGACGACCCACCACTGCTTCAACGCAATGGTCAGGCCGGCGACGATGATACCCAGGCCGTACAGACCGAGCAGCATGAGCAGAACGAGCGCCAGCGCCGGAAAGAGCCCGCCCATCTTCAGCACGATCGCGAAGAAGGTCGTTATCACGACGGCCTGGATGAGCATTATCAGACCCTGGTGGCATGTCGAGTGGAGCGCCATGCCGGCAACGTACACCCAGCGCGGCACCGGCGCAACGAATATCGTCTCGAGCGTCCCGTACCACTGTTCCTTGCGCAGCGAAAAACCCATTGCCCAGCACGCCGTGTTCAGGAAGCCGATAAAGAGATAACCGATAAAGGTGTAGGCGACCATATCCCCGATGCCGGTCATATCCTTGAGGTGTTCTGAATACCGGCCGCCGAGCAGAGCATATCCGTACAGAAGATACGGGAATAAGTATACAAATGGTTCGATGAACTGCCGGATGAAGTCCGGCTTATAGGTAAGTTCGATCTTCCACTCTTTGATGTTCTCGGCGTTTATCGCCCGCAGGTAATGGAAGACTCTCTTGGTCGACCCTTCTCCCCTCTTCATCGCGCGATCAATAATCGGCCAGCGTGCCCCGGGTCTTGGTCCGCTTCTCAATGTAGTGAAATATCAGCAGACCCAGAGGCAGCAGCGCGCAGTCAATACCCAGGAGAATGATACTGTTCTTCCAGAAATTGAATTCGATATCGAGCAGGAGGCCGCGCAGGGCGATCAACGCGTAGGTGAGCGGTATGAACACGCTTACCGCCCTGGTTATCGGGTTCACCTCGACCGGATAACGGATCGGCGAGAAGAGGAAAAGCACGTATTCGAACATGTGAAGCACGCCGTGTGCTTCTTTTATCAGCAGGGTCAACGCGGCGGCCATGAACCCGATGCCATAGAGACCGGCGATGAGCAGCAGCAAAAAGAGGAAGATGGGAAAGACCTTCACCAGGGTTATTTCCAGGCCGAAGATGAATACGCAGATGAGCAGCTGGACGATCACGAACGACGTCGAGAGGATCGAATTGTACAGACCCTTGCCGAGCAGGATATACGCCGGCCGGACCGGTGACGACAGGATATGTTCGAGCGTGCCGTAATACGTTTCGTCCCGGAACGAGTTGCCCATGGACCAGATCGCGCTGAACATGTAGGTGCTGATTATCGCGCCGATCAGCACGTATGGTATGAATTCATCAGTGCCCGCGAGCGCGCCGAACGGAGTGCTGCTCAAGGCGCCGATCAGCGCCTTGCCCTGGAAGACAAGCGGAATAACCCATAACAGCGGCGAGAATATCCAGAATACGACTTCAACCGGGTAAGCAAGGAGTATCTTAAAACTCTTTCTGACTTCCTCGACTACGACCCACATGGTTCTGCGCGCGTGACATTAAACATGTTATCACTTACCATTTCTCAAGCTTGCGCCGGTGAGGTCCACAAAAACGTCCTCGAGCGTGGGCGCCGTGACCCGCACCGAGAAGATCTTTGTTTTCTGTTGGATCAACTCGATCATACTGCTCAATATCATTTCGGGGTTATCCGTATTGATCCGCACGTATACAAAACCGTCACTGTGCGTGATATTGATACCCGCGGCATCCGGCACCCGGTCGAAGATCTCTTTTTCGATCGCCCCCTGGCACTTGATCTCCAGCACTTGTTTTTGCGGCATGCTCCTTTTGAGCCGGACTGGCGTGTCCATGGCTTCGATCCGGCCCCGGTTCATGAAAGCGATCCGGCCGCACAGTTCATCGGCTTCATCCATGTAGTGTGTGGTCAGAAGGATCGTCTTGCCCTGCTTCCTGTTCAGTTCGTTCTTGACGAAATCCCTTATGAAGCGTGCAAAATATGGATCGAGTCCCAGCGTCGGTTCATCGACGAGGAGGATCGGCGGGTCGTGCACCAATACCCGGGCGATCGAGAGTTTCTGTTTCATGCCCGACGAGAGTTTCTCCACCCGGGCCCCCGCCTTCTCGGTCAGACCCATCAGTTCGAGCAAATAATCGATCCGGTCGCCGACATGCTTGCGGGGAACGCCGTACAGGGCGGCAAAGTAGCGGAGATTCTCGACTGGATTCAGTTTCCAGTACAATGAACGCTCGCCGCCGGTGAGCACGCCGATATGCCGTCTCACCTCGAGCGGTTCGCGGTAGATATCATAGCCCGCCACCCTGACCGCGCCGCTGTCCGGGATCAGAAGCGTCGAAATGCATTTTATCAGGGTCGTCTTGCCCGCGCCGTTGGGACCAAGCAGACCGAATAACTCGCCCTTCTTGATGTCGAAGCTGATGCCGTCGACCGCCCGCACTTCGTCGGACCGGCCCTTCTTGAATACCTTGTATATCCCCTCGACCGTGATGGCACCGTTATCGATCATGCATACATGATACACATTTAACCATACTTTGCAATAGCCAGAATGAGACCGTTATTCGTACTCGTTTAGATCGTTTCATTTCGTTTATATCGTTTATACCGCTGTTATCGTTAGTCTCGTTCGCCGTGTCTCATCTTCTCACCCTCTCAACTTCTCATCTTCTTTCTCTCCGTATCTCCGAGGCTCCGTTTCGCCGTTTCTCCTGATAGCATTTTGGGCGCATCCAGTATCTAACATCGAGTATCCAGTATCATGCTGTTAGTACCCAGGATCAAGAATCTAGAATCAAGTATCCAGGAACCGCAGGGCTGTTGGTGCTGTTGACTTACACGGAGAGAGAAAATATAATTACAAATATGGTAAACAAGCGCGCGGTAATAATCGCCGTTGCCATCATCGCGGTTTTCGCCGGAGGGACGGCCGGGTACATGGCGATCGAAGACTGGTCATACACCGAAGCATTGTACATGACCATCATCACGATCTCGACGGTCGGGTTCCAGGAAGTGAAAGCGCTGAGTGACGCGGGCCGCCTCTTCACCGGCGTCCTCATACTCAGCGGCGTTTTGTTGATCGCCACCGGTGTCAATTTCATTTTCTCCTCGATCATCGAGGGAACATTCGCGGAGGTTTTCAGGAGGCAAAGAATGGACAAGAAGATATCGAGAATGAGTGAGCATTTCATCATTTGCGGCCTGGGCGTCGTCGGCGAGGATATCGTGCAGGAATTCATCCGCACGAAAGCGAAATTCGTCGTGATCGAGAAAGACAATGAGGTACTGCAGCGGTTCATCAGTGAATATCCGAAGACGCTGTACGTGACCGGCGACGCGACCGACGACGATCACCTGAAGTGCGCCGGCATCGACAAAGCAAGGGGTATCATTGCCGCGCTCGGTAATGACGCGGACAACCTGTATATCTGCCTTACGGCCCGCAGCCTCAATCCGAAACTGCGCATA
>JACUUY010000109.1 GCA_014859085.1 Caldifarciminota bacterium | reverse complement strand
CCGAGGCGCCATGAAAGCCGTGGCGGTGGCTGGGGCCGATAACAATAACGTCATAGAATTCCATGCCCTGCACGGTCTTGTAGGCATACGCGGCGACCGGGCCCGAATACACGTACCCGGCATGAGGTGACACCAGTCCATATATCTTGCCGTGCGTCGCGACGCTGGCATTATTGAGAAACCCCGTTATGGTTTCCCGCAGCTCCTTCTCATTGCCCGGATACCAGGTCCCGGCATGAGGCGACGCGCGGTATTCTTTGCCTTCACAATTCTGTGCCATGAACAGTACTCCTATGATAAAAATTCCTGCAACGTATCTCATCAGCACGTGAGGTGCAAGCAGGCGATCACGTTCTTGTGCCGGGCGATGCGGTTGTATTCCTTGCATGCTTGTTCGGTCGGCATGACCATCGTTTCGATCTTGAGTTTCTTCATTTGTTCAAGCGTCTTGTTGGACACGTGCATCAGGCCCGGCTGGCCGGTTCCGATTATGATGATATCGGGCTTGGAGTCGGTGACCTCGCTGATATCGGCCGGCTCCAACACGTGCCCCTGCTGCCGCCGCCAGTTCGAGTCGACGCGGTCCGGATAGATTATCACGTCACGGTGATAAGTCTTGCCGGCTATCGTAATCTTGCCGAATCTGTAGGTATCGATCACGCCGCTATATTAATGGATAAATCGCGCAGTGTCAAGAGACAGGGCCAATCTGTCGCCTGCCTGGTTTGTTATTCCCGCCAACCTGGTTGGGTTTGTTGCGTTTTGCTACAGTATCCTCCGTGATTGTGTGGCAAATTGCCGGCTCGCCGTTCTTTCGTCAGATCGTGTTGACTTTTGAGTATTACCCGCTCTTGTTCAGGGTCTTATCATACTCGCCGTAGCGCTGGAGCCGTTTCCGCGCGGCTGTTCTGCGGATCCATATATATTCAAAGAATCAGGAAGTTGCGCCGTGGGCCCGATGAATCGGGCGACTACATCGCTAATCAGTTAAGGATGTTGTGTTTACTTTCGTCGTAGAGACCAACTGTTCTCAGTTTGGTTTGCACTGCTGTTCTTCGAGTGGGTCTGCCGGTGCTTGATCATATGCGGGCGCACGGAGAAGTATCGTGGTTCTCGACACGCTCGAACAAGAAAACAGAAGGTCGGCTGAAAAATGATAAAAGTGTATGCCTGTCCCCAGATGTGGGGTGACGCGCTTGACAATTAAGTCCTTTCCGAATAGGATTGGCTGTGAAATTGGTGGAGATCGCGGCGATCATCAAGGGTGCCGTATACGGAAACAGCGAATTCGAAGTCCAAGGTGTCATGCCGCCAGAACAAGCGCAGCCTTCGGACCTTGCCTTTCTCATGGACTCTGCCGTTGCGACCAACGCGGGAGCCGTCGTCAGCCGGCAGGAAATGCCCGGCAAGAGCGGCATTGTCGTCACGGACCCGAAAGAGGCGATGTATTGCCTGCTCAAGGAACTTGCCGCGGTTGAGAAGAGTTCCGGGGTCTCGCCGCAGTCGCTCATTGAAGGCGGTGTCGAGCTGGGCGATAACTGCACGGTCGAGCCGTTTGCCGTGATCAAGAAAGGCGCGCGCGTCGGGAATAACACGTATATCGGCGCGCAGTGCTACATCGATGAAGGCGTGGTGATCGGCGAGAGTTGCCGGATATGCCCGGGCACCGTGATCTACAAGCATACGCAGGTCGGCGATTTTGTCGTTATCGATTCCAATACGGTGATCGGTAAAGAAGGTTTCGGTTTTGTCAAACAGGCGAGGTACGAGCGGATCCGGCACATCGGCGGAGTGATTGTCGGTAATTTCGTGGAGATCGGCAGTGGTGTCACCATTGACCGGGGCACGATCGGCAATACCGTGATCGGCGATGGGACGAAGATAGACAATCAGGTACATATTGCGCATAACGTGAGGATCGGCAGGGACTGCATTATCATGGGTCAATGCGGCATTGCCGGTTCTTCGAAGATCGGCAACAATGTCGTGCTTTGCGGTCAGGTGGGGATCAGCGACCATCTCAATCTTACCGACGGCGTCGTTGTCTACGCCAAGAGCGGTGTCTTCAAGTCGCTCAAACACGGCACGAGTTACTCGGGCATACCGGCGCGTGAACACAGCGCAGCGCTCAAGGCGATGGCGCGGCTGTACCGCGAGATCAGGGCGGCCGAGTGAACGCCATCGAATTGCAGGGAACCGGTCTCAGCGGCCGGACGAGTCGCGTGGCGATAAGCGAGTCGGAGCGGTTCGGCCTGTACCAGCATGGTGATTCCCGGCCACCAATGGAGATCACCTACAATATTGATAACGTGAGGGTCGACGATCATTCGGTGACCGTGGGCGGAGCGGTGCATGTTGTTGAGCACCTCTTCTCGGCATTGTATGGCCTCGATCTGTTCAGGGTTCGGATCGACGTGCACGGCAGCGAAGTACCTTTTTTCGACGGGTCGAGCCGGCATTTCGGCCGTGCCCTGGCGGGATTCAATAGCCAGCAGTCACCGGGTATCAGTCTTCCGTGTCCTATCGAGGTCGCGGATGGACACGGTTCTATCCGTTACGTGCCGGATGGTCTTGACGAACTGGTTATCGACATGTCGCTCGTCCATCCATATACCGGTCATCAATCGGTCAGCATACGCCTGACGCCGGAGACTTACCGCGAAGAGATCATGGAGGCACGCACTTTCGTCTTTACGGACGAAGACGACCCGCGCCTGCGCGATCTGCCGCCTTACGGCATCGGCATCACCTGTAAGGGGATCTATTCATCGTCTCCGCTACGTTTCCCTGATGAGCCGGTGAGGCATAAGGTGCTGGACCTGCTCGGTGACTTGTACGTACTCGGGGGCGGCCTGCGCGGAAAGGTGGTCGCTGAGAATACATCGCATCGTTTGAACTCGATATTTATCCGTAAACTGAAGTCGGCGAAGAATGGTGAAAATGATTAAGAAGATGGCAATCTGGCTAACCACGCTGTCCCTGGGCATGTGCGTTGCTGCGAGCCAGCAGGGGGACGATCCTGTCCGCCCGCCAATAGCCCCTGTCATCCCGAGGCTGGATACGGTCCACAATGAGGTCCGGGTCGATGATTACTACTGGCTGCGAGACCGGGATAATCCTGAAGTGATCGCTTACCTCGAGGCGGAGAACGATTATGCGGCGGCAATGATGGAACGCACCGGGCCATTGCAGAACCGGCTCTATGAAGAGATGCTCGCGCGGATTAAGGAGACCGACCTCTCGGTGCCCGTGAAGCTCGATGAATATTACTACTACAGCCGTACTGAGCAGGGCAAGCAGTATTCGATATATTGCCGCGCAAGGGACGAGCATGGCCGCGAGGAAGAAGTATTGCTGGATCTGAATGCGCTGGCAGGGGGCCATTCGTATCTCGAACTGGGCGCACATGAAGTCAGCCCGGATCACCGCATGCTGGTCTACTCCATCGACACGGCAGGTTCAGAGCGGTACACGCTCTACATCAAAGATCTTGGACCGGATACGCTGTATGAAGAACGGATCGGCAATGTCGGCTATGAGGTTGCCTGGGCAAACGACAATCAGACATTCTTCTACACGGTCCTTGATGAGGCGAAGCGACCGCATGAGGTCTACCGGCATATCCTGGGCACACCCGCGCACCAGGATCAGATTATCTATCACGAAAGAGATGAGGCTTTCTGGGTCGGTATCAGCAAGACGAGGAGCGAACAGTATCTGCTCATCACGGCCGGCAGTCACACTACGAGCGAAGTATACTACTGTGATGCCGATGCGGTCGATAGTGGCTTCGCGCTCTTCCGTCGGCGCGAACCGGACGTTGAGTACTACATTGACCATCGCGGCGCTTCGTTCTACGTTCTGACCAACAATGAAGCGCTGAATTTCAGGCTGCTCGAAGTGCCGGTACACAACCACAAAGTAGCTGAACCGCGCGAGATCATCGCGCACCGTGATTCGGTGATGCTCGCCGGCTTCGATGTCTTCGAGAAGTACCTGGTAGTATATGAAAGGGAAGATGGTCTGAAGCAGATCCGGGTTATCGACTTCGATGCCAAGACTGATCACCGCATCGACCTGTCCGAGCCAACATATGCCTTCTGGCCGGTTGACAACCCGGAATTCAGAACGGACGGGCTGCGTTTCGTGTACAGTTCGCTCGTCACGCCGCGCACGGTCTTCGACTACGACATGAGAACACGCGAACGCGAATTGAAGAAACAATTCGAGGTACTCGGCGGCTATGACCCGGCGCAGTACCGGAGTGAAAGGATCTATGCACCGGCCAATGACGGCACGCGGATCCCGATATCGCTGGTCTATCGCAAAGACATTGAGCAGAATGGAAAGAACCCGCTGCTGCTCGAGGCATACGGCGCATACGGTTCGAGCGCCGAACCGTATTTCTCGGCGAATCGTTTGAACCTGCTCGACCGCGGGTTTGTGTACGCGATCGCGCACGTGCGCGGCGGCGGTGAAATGGGCAAGGCCTGGCACGAGCAGGCCCAGTTCCTGCAGAAGATGAATACCTTCACTGATTTCATTGCCTGCAGCCAGTACCTGATCGAAGAAAAGTACACTTCAAATGACCGGCTGGTGATATCAGGGGGAAGCGCCGGCGGCCTGCTCATCGGCGCCGTGGTCAACATGGAACCTGGATTATTCAAGGCCGCGGTCGCCGACGTACCGTTCGTCGATGTCATAAACACGCTTCTGGATCCGTCGATACCCCTGACCGTCGTTGAGTACACCGAACTGGGCGACCCGGCCGACGAGGAGGTCTATCAATACATGAAGCGGTATTCGCCGTATGACAATATCCAGCCGCGGGCCTATCCGCACATGCTGATCACCGCCGGGTTCAATGATACGCGGGTCGGTTACTGGGAGCCGGCAAAATGTACTGCAAAGCTGAGGGCGCTCAAGACCGACGACAATCTGCTGTTGCTCAAAACGAACATGGCCGCCGGCCACGGCGGTGCATCGGGCCGTTACGATTACCTGCGCGACGTGGCCTTCGAGTACGCGTTCATGCTCAAGGCACTGGGGATCGCCGAATAGAGGAAGCGGACGAGCCTTGCCATAGGTGCAAGAGACCGGTAAATCCTAAATCCGATCCGTCGCTTTGCCCCGCGCCCGGTGCACTTTGCGCCGACTGGAGCAGCGCGCTTATGCCGGTAATACTCGTGCCAGGAATTTTCAACCTGGTTCATTTTGGGTCTTGACAAATAGGGATATTCTCTTATCATTAAGGCAGAAAAGGAAGTGTTTGTGAAGATCCGGCGCGAAATCGTGGATGTTTCTATATTACGATTCCTTCATAACAATGCCGCCAATCTCGCCTCGTTTTCCACTTGTTTTTCGAAGAAATTTCGAGCGATAAGCGATCGGCTCAAAATCATTTCTGTGTATTGCCTGTTGCTCGTGGTTTACGGCACAGAGAAGGAAGAACATCCCAATATGGCATCCAGAGATTTGTTCGGTTCTGAATCTCGTTTTTTGGGCATTCTCATTGACCGCCGAATGATTAGAATGTTCGCGATCGGCGCACCGAGGAAGTCTATAACCAGGGGGGTTTGAAATGGCTACTCGACATAGAAATATAATATTTGGAAAAGGAATGAAAACCAGGAAGTCGAGCATCATCGTGATGCTGATTTTAGTAATTCTGGTAGTCATCTCTCAATGCAGCGACAGACATGCTGTAAATTTCCCTATAGAGTATCCACCGGCAAGTGCATCATCGCCAGTCTGGAGCCCGGACGGCTCACAAATTATGTTCGGTTTTGCACCGTCACTAAAATTGGATGACACGACTTATGAGATAATTGAGGATTCGTGCGGCCTTTGGATCATCGAGCCGAATGGCAGTAGTTTATCGATGTTCATGCACTTTTTCCCCCATGGACCAAAACCGGCAGATTGGCATCCAAGCGCTAATTCTATTCTGGCGAAGTTTGGCGGTCATCTGGTCCGTGTCGACTTCATAGATACAACCATACAAACCATCGATTTTGACGAGGGAGTTACAAGCGCCCGTTTCAATGCCGCTGGAAACAAAATCTCAGCCGCGGTTAATGTTCCTGGTTTCAGTGAAATCTGGGTAATGGATACTAATGGCACCAACGCACACCGTGCCATAGAGAATATTGCGTGGCTGCATGATTGGTCACCGGATGATAGACGATTTGCCTTTCAAGATTCAGATGGTGGGCTTTCTATTGTGGATAGCAATGATACTAATCGTCGGCAGATAGTTACTGGTGCTGGAATGTATTCATCACCTTCATTCTCGCCCGACGGTGAAAAAATAGTTTTCGACATGAGGATGGACACTTACCCCACCGATTACGACATCTACATTGTTAATACTGACGGCACAAACTTGAGAAAACTTGCTACCGGCCGATATCCTGTGTGGAGTCCTGATGGTTCAAGAATTGCCTATGTGAAATACAGTTACGAGGGCGAATACGATGAAGGTAACGGCCAGCTGTGGATTATGGATTCCAATGGGACCAATAAAATGCAGTTGACTTTTGTAAGAGTGGAGGAACAATGAAATCAAAAGCATTTTTTGTACTGATAATACTCCTGCCATTATGTTTGAATGGTGGGTCAGTGGAAAAGCAAATTATTGTTCTCTTCCAACCCGATGTAATAGGTCTACCCATAGGACAGAGGAGTGCACAATTGCCTGAAATCACTGCGCCCCAGCATGTGATTGAATGTTTACAAGCAATTGGCGCGATCATGATTGCAAGAGGATTGCCTGATTTTGAACCCGATGATACAATAAGAATCACTCAAGATGGTTGGGTGGCTCGACTACCGAACTGGGCACATCTTTTCGTTATAGAATTACCTGCCGGAACCAATCGTGACTCAGCAGTCATAATTATGGAGAATCTCGATGAAGTCATCTATGCCGAAAAGAATCGAAGAGGTGAGTTTTTTCAGACCGAGCCTAATGATACTTATTTCAAATGGTATCAACGGAATCTTAATGATTCAACCGGAAACACGGGCATTGATGTAATGCGGGCATGGGATTT
>JACUUY010000108.1 GCA_014859085.1 Caldifarciminota bacterium | reverse complement strand
GGTGCGGGATGAGCAACTTGAGCTGGGAGGCGCTGACATTTGCTGCTTTGAGGGTTTTTACTGCCGCCTCGGACATTGCCCGGACGGCCAACTTGAACACTTCATTGCCCTGCATCCTTATACAGTGCATCCGTTTCGCCACAGTATCGGCCGATGCGGGGATTAGTGAACCACCCCCGGGTTGGTGGAGCAGCCGCCACGATGAGCCGTCCGCCGCGAAATACGAAGCGAGTATGCCGCTCGTGTCGCCGTCGTGCTGTTTCCTCTTGATTATCACTGCGCCGGCACCGTCGCCAAAGAGCACGCAGGTCGTGCGGTCCGTATAATCGGTGAATCTGCTCAGTATGTCGGCGCCGATGACGAGGATATTGTCATAGCCGTTCGCGACAAAACTCTCGGCAACCGCCAGTGCGTAGAGGAATCCGGTGCAGCCGGCAGAAACGTCAAAGGAGATCACCGGCGGCGCGCCGATCTTCTTCTGCACCAGGCACGCGGTCGACGGAAAGGGCATGTCCGGCGTGGCCGTGCCGACGACTATCGCGCTGATGTCCTTCGCCTTGATCCCGGCCGATTTGAGGGCGCGCTGGGTGGCGATCGTTGCGAGGTCGCTCGTTGCCTGATTCTCGGCCGCGATCCGGCGCTCTCTTATGCCGGATCTCGTTCTGATCCATTCATCAGACGTGTCCACGATCTTCTCGAGGTCGGCGTTATTGAGGATCTTGTCCGGCGCATAACTGCCGATGCCGGCGATCCAGCCTCTCATGAAACCACCCTCTTCCTGATCTCGTCGACCAGGTTGTGTTCGGTGCAGGTTGCGGCCAATCTAATCGCATTCTTCAGCGCCTGGGGCGACGAGTGCCCGTGGCAGACGATGACGATACCATTAACGCCCAGCAGGATTCCGCCGCCATATTCCTCGTAATTGAATCTTGCCCTCAGATCATTGACTGCGGGTTTGACCAGGTATCGCCCGAACTTGCGCCGCACTGCCGCATCGACGGTTTCGCGCAGCATGTGCCAGATTATGTCGATCATCCCTTCTGAGAATTTTAATATCACGTTACCCGTGAACCCGTCACAGACGATCACGTCGGCAAAGCCCTTCATGATGTCGTTGCCCTCGATGTTGCCGATGAAATTGAGATCGCTCGCCTGCAATTGCTCATATGCTCTCTGCCGGGTTTCATCGCCCTTGGCGCTCTCCGTTCCGATGTTGAGCAAGGCGACGCGCGGCTTCTCTTTCGTGAAGACGACTTCGGCGAATGCCGCACCCATGAGCCCGTAGTTCACGTATTCGGTTATCTTTGGATGAATGTTGGCGCCGACATCGATCATGACCGAGTAGCCCGTTTCCGTGGGCACGGTTATGGCAAGCCCGGCTTTGGGTATGCCTTCGATTACCCCCAGATTTATCATGCTGAAACCGAGGATGGCGCCGGTGTTGCCGGCGCTCACGATCGCGTCCACTTCCCGGTTCTTCAGTTTGTCAACGAGAATGGCCAGCGAAGAGTGTCGCTTCTGGCGCACGGCGACGCTCGGGATCTCGTGCATGCCGACGACTTCGTCCGCCAGCGCGAAGTCGAAGCCGAGATTCTTCACGTCATTTTCGTGGTCGCCCCGGCCAATTACCAGGAGGTCGCTCATCGCGTCTTCCTTGAGCAGTTCCAGGGCATGCAATTCGGTGATGGGCGCGCGGTCCGAGCCCATCAGGTCGAACCCGATCATCATCCTTTCTCCTTCTCTTCTTTTGGTGACACGACAATTCTGTCTGCATAGGCACCGCAGTTTGGACAGACGCGGTGGGGAAGGCGCGGACTGTGGCACTTCGGGCATTCCACATACGCGGGGACCCGGATCTTTTTCTGGGAACGCCGCTTGTTCGTCCGTGCGTGTGAATGTCTCCTCTTCGGTACTGCCATTTAGCCTCCTTTTTTCTGCGAAGAGCCCGCTAACATTGCGTCGCTACCGTGCCACGGCCGGATCGGCTGCCCGGCAGCAATGTTCTGGTAGCGTGCATCAGTTAGGATATAGGCCTGCTGCCGCAAACCAATTATTGAGCGCGGTGATGCGCTTGCGGGTATCATCGGGCAATCTGAAAGGCCGGCCCCGGCAATCAAGGATCACGCCGACTATTCCACCCCTGACCGTTGTATCGATCTCTTTGCCCCGGCCACCGCCGACATTGAATCCTTTTTCAGGATGGAGGACGACCTTTGCTTCTTCATTCAAGCCGAGCGGGATCAATTTGATCTCGCCGTATTTTACCGCGTGTTCCTCGGTCTTGCCGTCCGCATACTGGACCTTTGTTCTCAGAACGTTGGCACCTTCTTTTCCCTCGCCGGCCGGCGCAATGCAGGGACCGAGGGGGATCAGACAGTCCTTGTTGAAGACGTCGGTCGCCGATTTTTCGTGGACCGTGCTGAGGACGCCCAGGTGCGGCATCATGAATATCGAATCGACTGCAAGATTGGTGATGCCCTCCGGCAGAAAGGCGTCGATCATCATCACTGCCGCCTGATGCCGGCGCGGGGCATGGGACAGTATTCCGCCGGAACCGATGAGCAGGTTCAATTTCATGAGATCGATCAATGTTTCTCCGGTCATTGACTGGTCAAAGGCATCGGAGATCGTGCGTTCCTGTTGAACGCCCTTGAGTCCCACGGCCATTGATTTGTGCTGTTCGAACGCCAGCCGCAGCGCCTCGCGCGCGATCGCCTGTTCGATCTTCAGGTCTTCAAGCGTGTGGGGGATCGTCGTCGGCCGGATCATCTTGTTCCGGATACGGTTCCTCAAGTCACGTTCATCGATCTCCATCGGCAACCAGCGGACGATATTCTCGATCCCGGTCTCGGCCAGCACATTGCTGATCGAGTAAGACATGCCGAGGTTCGCGCTCACGGTCCGGTTGAATATCTCCTGGAAGACCGAAAAAACGTCGGTCGTGGCGCCGCCGATATCGACCCCGATGACCGCTATCTTCTCTTTCCGGGCGACGGTTTCCACGAGCAGACCGACCGCGCCGGGGGTCGGCATGATCGGAATATCGGTCATACCCATCAGTTCCTTGTAGCCCGGAGCATGGGCCATGACGTGTTCCATGAATTGATCGTGGATCTTGTGGCGCGCCGGATTGAGATTCTCGCGTTCGAGCACCGGTCTGATATTCTCGACGACGACGAGTGCCGTGCTATCTTTCAGTGTATTGACGATCAGCTCCCGGGCCTCCTGATTGCCCGCGTAGATCACCGGCAGCTGATAACCGACGCCGAAGCGCGGTTTGGGGTCGGCCGCTTTGATCAATTCGGCTAACTCGACGACGTGAGAGATCGTTCCGCCGTCAATGCCGCCGGAGAGCAGGATCATATCCGGTCTGAGGTTCCTTATCCGCTCGATCTTCTGGTGGGGAAGTCGGCCGTCGTTCGAAGCGATGACATCCATCACTATCGCTCCGGCACCCAGCGCGGCCCGCGCCGCGCTTTCCGCGGTCATGGTCAGCACGACCCCGGCGACCATCATCTGGAGCCCGCCGCCGGCCGAAGAGGTTGAGACATAGAAATCCACGCCTTCGCCGTTCTTCACATGTTTTATGATCTGCTCGCCATCCAGGATCTTGACCTTGGACAATTCTTCGATCTCCATGACCGAATTAAGCACACCTTTGGTGACATCCTCATAAGGCGCCTCGACCGTGGTCGGTGCTTCGCCGCGAGCGATCAAACGGTAATCCTCACCTTGCTTCTCGATCAGGATAGCTTTGGTGGTCGTGCTTCCGCAATCAGTCGCCAGGATCCTTTGCGGCTCTTTTCCTTTCATTCCTTTCCTCCTCGAGGCGTTCGATTTCGCAGATCAGTGCCTCCACATTATTCCGGTCTTCCAGCATCGCGGCGATCTCGTCGTATTCGCGAAAGGTGAATATCGCCCGGTAAAAAGGCTGCATGAATATCATGAATTGGTTGCCAAGGAATGATAACGGCTTGGATGACTCCAGGAATATTATTGCGACCGGCGAGAGCCGGTAATCAATGACCTTCTGTGCGATCTTGTTGATCAATATCTTCTTGCGTTCCTCGGATACCTCAAAGATCATGTCTTCCATCTTATTCCAAGGTCCCGGATCGCCTTCACTTCATCGAGGCGCCGCACCGGCGTATCATGCGGCGCGTTCTTCAGAAGGTCAGCGTCTTCTCTTGCTTCGCTGACGATCTTTTTCATTGTACTGATAAAGGCATCGAGTGTTTCTCTGGACTCGCTCTCGGTCGGTTCGATCATCAGCGCCTCGCTTACAATGAGCGGAAAATAGATCGTGGGCGCGTGCAGTCCGTAGTCCAGCAGTCGCTTTGCAACATCGAGCGTTCTCAGGCCGAGGTCCTTGAGCTTCTTGCCGGACAGCACGCCTTCATGCATGCAGTAATCCGTGTAAGGCAAGTGGTAGTCTTCCTTGAGCGATTGAATGATGTAGTTTGCGTTGATGATCGCCGCTTTGGAGACATCTTTCAGTCCCCGGTTGCCGAGAATGCGGAGGTAGGTGTAGGCCCGGACCATGACCAGAAAATTGCCATAGAAGGTCTGGACTTTTCCGATGGAATCGGCTGAGCCGTAGTCAAGGGAGTATGTTTCTCCCTGCCGGGTGATCACCGGTACCGGCAAAAAGGGCTCGAGGTTCTTGCTCACCGCCACCGGACCGGCGCCGGGTCCGCCGCCGCCGTGCGGGGTCGAAAACGTCTTGTGGAGATTGAAGTGCACGGCGTCAAAACCAAGGTCGCCGGGACGGACAATACCCAGCAGGGCATTGAGGTTTGCGCCATCCAGGTAGACGAGTCCTCCCTTGCCGCGCACGATACCGGTGATCTTTTTAACTTGCTTCTCGAAAAGCCCGAGGGTGTTCGGATTCGTGAGCATGAGGCCGGCCACTTCACCGGTCATTAATTCCTGCAGCCTTGCGACATCGACGAGCCCCTGATCACTGGAGGGCAAGGTGAGCGGCTTGAAGCCCGAGAAGTTGACACTCGCCGGATTCGTGCCGTGGGCTGAATCCGGCACCAGGATGTATTTGCGCGCTTCCCCTTGTTTGTTGAAATGAGCTTTGAACATGCTGATCGCCGTGAATTCACCCTGTGCTCCGGCGGCTGGCTGTAAGGTGATTGCGTCGAGGTTGACGATCGCCTTCAGATACTCGCCGAGTTCGTGCATCAGTTTCAGAGCACCCTGAACCGTGTGTTCCGGTTGTAACGGATGGATATGGGAAAACCCTTGCCGGCGCGCCGCTTCTTCGTTGATCTTCGGGTTGTATTTCATGGTGCACGAACCGAGGGGGTAGAAATTCTTATCGACATGATGATTCATGGCTGAAAGGTTGACAAAATGCCTCATGACCTGGGGTTCGCTTACTTCGGGCAAACCGGAGGCTTCGGTGCGTCTGAAATTGTCATTCAATGAATAGGCGGGGGCATCCTGCGTCGGCAAAGAATAACCCGTTCGTCCGGGCCGCGTGCGTTCAATGATCAGTTCCACGCTCAGTTTTTCGCCCAGGTTGCAATGAATCGCTTGACTGAACGGTCATAGGTGCGTTCGATCTCGTCAGGAAAACAGCAGGCCGGCAATTCCTGCATGGCCAGGTGATAACTCAGGCACTCGCAGCATTTTCCTTTTCGCGAGCACGGTTCGTAGCTGCAATTGCATGCTGCCAGGTTCGATTTTTCCTTGCATTCCATGTTCAATTATACCGATAAAGAGTGCGGTGTCAATCAAAATCAGCGCCCAATGGAGAGGCTGCGGGAAAGTTAGAGGCCCGGCCTGACTGATTGACAGCTCCTTTCCAATGCGTAAAATAAGGACGATGCAATTTACCTGCATCGAGACGGTCCGGGGCAGCAGGAACAGTGTCCACAGGAGGAGGCGTGTTCGAAACGATTTTTGAACAAATGAGCAAGTGCGGCCAGTCCATCTGGCTTGACTATATCAGCCGCTCGCTGACCGATACGGGAAGGTTGCAGGGCCTGGTGGCGCAGGGCTTGCGCGGGTTGACATCGAATCCGACGATCTTCGACAATGCGGTCAGCAGGAGCAGTGATTACGACTCCCGTATCCGGGAATTGAGGATCGCCGGGAAGAAGACGCTCGAGATCTACGACGCGATCACGGTCGAGGACATTCAGGATGCCGCCGATGCTTTCGCATCCGTATACGAGAATACGGACGGCCTTGACGGTTATGTGAGTCTTGAGATCAATCCCCGGCTCGCGCACGATGCAGACGCGACGGTCGTGGAAGGCAAGCGGTTGCATCGCAAGGTGAATCGCTCCAACATTATGTTCAAGGTGCCGGCCACGGATGCGGGATTTTCCGCGATCCCGGCGCTCCTTGCCGAATCGATAAATGTGAACGTAACGCTGATCTTTTCATTGGATCAATACATGAAGACCGCCGAGGTCTATCTGCGCGGTATCGAGGAGCTTTTGAAGAACAGGGGTGACGCCCGGAAAGTGAGGTCGGTCGCCAGCGTCTTCGTGAGCCGGGTCGATACGCTCACGGACCGGCTGCTCGAGGAGAATCTGAAGAGCACACAGGATGGATCTGCCCGAAGCGAAATGGAACGCCTGAAGGGCAAGGCGGCGATTGCGAATGCGGCGATCATCTATGATAGATTCCGGGAGATCTTCTCGAGTGAGAATTACCGGCGCATTTCCAGGCACGGTGGCAACCTCCAGCGCGTGCTCTGGGGTTCGACGAGCACGAAGAACCCCGAATACAGCGACATCAAGTACGTAACCGAACTCATTGGCCGGGATACGGTCAACACAATACCCGAAGAGACTCTCGAGGCATTTATCGACCACGGGGTGGTCAAAGAATCCCTGCCCGGCGACACGCGGCAAGCGCGGGAGACGATTGGCCGGTTGAATCACGTCGGGATCGATATCAACGAGATATGCGAGAAACTGCTTGAAGACGGGGCTGGGGCTTTTCAGAGGTCGTTCGATTCACTACTCCGGGCGATCGAGCAAAAGGCCTCGGAAGTGGCCGGTTGAGCGATTTTTGCCTATTTTTCCGTCTTTCATCAAAATAAAATCTAACCCAAGGTGATGTGGTGTTTTTGAGGA
>JACUUY010000107.1 GCA_014859085.1 Caldifarciminota bacterium | reverse complement strand
TTTAGTGCTTGGAATTTAGGATTTGCCACCCCGTGTCTATTATCCAGCACGAATTCTGTCCAAATCTTCGATTTGGTTACAGAATTCAGTATCCCGAAGGTAAGTTTCTGAGGGGTATCGAGTATCCAATATCCAGTATCAGTCCTTTAGTAGTTCATTGACAAGCGCCGGTTTTGCACGTATAATCGTGTAAGAAGGATTGCAGCATCTGCGCTTGCGAGGATGGCGGAACAGGCAGACGCACTGGATTTAGGATCCAGCCCCTTACGGGATGGGGGTTCAACTCCCCCTCCTCGCACTCAAGGAGCACCGTTTTGGAATACAGAATGTTGAATGAAAGTGAGATTGAAAAGGAAATCGAGATATCAGTGCCTCGCGCTGAGCTCGAACGGCTGATCGATGATGAGACACAGCACGTTCAGAAGGAAGTGGCGATCGATGGTTTCCGCAAGGGCCGGGTGCCGCTTACGCTCATAAAAAGCAAATACGCGGAAAGTCTTAAAGCACAGGCACTGGACAGGCTGGTCAGAGAGACGTATCTCTCCGTGGTCCAGGAAAAACAATGGCATCCAGCGGCCCAGGCCGAACTGCGGCACGTTGAGGAAGGCGATCCCATGAAGTTTCAGCTATATGTTGAAGTGATACCTGAATTCGAGATCGATAACTACAGAAATATCGAAGTGTTCAAGGAATTACCAATGCCGGATGATTTCCTGCTGGAACAGGGTATGGATGTCTTGCGGGAACAACATGCAACCGTGATTGAGGTCGAACGCGGAGCAGCCGTCGATGACCTGGTAACCGTCGATATTGAGACTGGCGGGCAGGGAACATCCGACCGAAGAACGGATCAGACCGTGCGAATAGGTGACCGCTCCCTCCCTGATGAGTTGAACCGCACACTTGTAGGCGCGAAGAGATCGGATACAAGAACGATCGAAGTCGACGGTCATACTCATAAGATACTGATCAAGAGCGTCAAAGAGAAGATCCTACCCGAGATCAACGACGATTTTGCCGCCCGGCTCAAGGTCGCTAACGCCGATGAACTCAAGAAGACACTGCTGGAGGGCCTCAGAAAACAAGAAGAAAAAAGAGTTATAGAGGAGGTAAAAGAATCGATCTCCGAGGTTCTGCTCGAGAGGATAAGGTTTAACGTGCCGAAAACACTGATCCAGAAGGAATACGAGAAGATCCTCAAAGAGTACAATCTGCCCGATTCCGATTCTAACCGGGAACGGTTCTGGAACGCGGCCGAAAAGAGGATCAGATTCAATCTCATCCTCGAGAAGATCGCCGCGCAAGAGAACCTGCACGTATCCGAAGCAGAGATCCTGGACCTCGTTGCGAGAACCGGCATGCAACTGACCGAGCACAATCGCAATGATGTCATCGACTATCTCGGCACCATTCTGACCAGGGAAAAGACGCTGAACTTCCTCTATGATAATGCAAAGATCAGCACCAAGGATCGAATAGTCACACAAAGGAGGTAGCCAATGATAACAATCCCGTTCGTCATTGAGCAGACTGGAAGAGGTGAACGCGCTTACGACATATACTCACGGCTTCTGAAAGAAAGGATCATCTTTATCGGAACGCCGATCGACGACACGGTCGCTAACCTCGTAATGGCCCAACTACTATTCCTCGCGGCCGAGGATTCCTCGAAGGACATCAACCTCTACATCAATTCACCGGGTGGTATCGTCTCCTCTGGTCTGGCGGTCTACGATACAATGCAATTCGTAAAACCGCAGGTCTCAACGATCTGCATCGGCATGGCGGCAAGCATGGCAGCACTCCTGCTCGCCGCTGGCGCCACCGGAAAGAGATACGCGCTGCCCCATACCCGGGTGATGATCCACCAACCCGAAGGGGCCTTTCAGGGACAGGCGTCGGATATCGCCATCCACGCAAAGGAAGTACTGACGATCAGAGAGGTACTGAACAAACTGCTCGCAAAACATACGAGCCAGCCTGAAGAGAAGATCTCCAAGGACACGGACCGCAACTATTTCATGTCCGCATCCGAAGCAAAGAAGTACGGGCTCGTCGACGAGATCCTGGAAAAGGTCAAATCATAATGGCAAAGATGGTATGCTCCTTCTGTCAACGGTCCAGGCCGGCGGTCAAGCGGATGTTCCGCGGCAACCATGCTTATATCTGCAATGAATGCGTGAGCGTGTGTAACAGCATTATCAGAGACGAGGCTGAATTCTCGCCGCGCGGCGAGTTCCTGCTGCCGAAACCTTCTGAGATAAAGTCATTCCTCGACCAGTATGTGATCGGACAGGAACGGGCGAAGAAAACGATCTCGGTTGCGGTCTACAATCATTACAAGCGAATAAGTGCCAAGAGGGGCGACGTCGAGATTCAAAAAAGCAACATACTCCTGGTCGGACCTACGGGCACCGGAAAGACGCTGATCGCACAATCCCTGGCGCGCCTGCTGCATGTACCGTTCTCGATATCAGACGCAACGCCGTTGACGGAAGCCGGTTATGTCGGTGAGGATGTCGAAAACATACTGCTCCGGCTCCTGCAAGCGGCTAATTACAGTGTACAAAAGGCAGAGATCGGTATCATTTACCTCGATGAGATCGACAAGATAACGCGCAAGTCCGATTCACCATCGATCACGCGCGATGTATCCGGTGAAGGTGTCCAGCAGGCACTGCTCAAGATCCTTGAGGGGACCGAAGCGAATGTGCCGCCGCAGGGCGGCCGGAAACATCCCGAGCAGGAGTACATCAAGATCGATACGTCCAATATCCTTTTCATATTAGGGGGCACATTCACCGGCATCGAGGAACTGATCTCCCAAAGACTTGATAGCGGCACCATGGGATTTCTGGGGAAATCGCAGGATAAGACGAACAGTTATGACCGTATCATTGAGCTCCTGGAACCCGACGACCTCGTCCGGTATGGACTGCTTCCTGAATTCGTAGGCCGAACACCGGTCATCGCCCCGCTCCACAAGTTATCAAAGGAAGCACTGGTTGATATCCTCGTAAGGCCAAAGAACTCCCTTCTGAAACAGTATTCGAAATACTTCCAGATGGAGGGCGTCACCCTCGAGTTCACGGATGATGCCCTGGATGATGTCGCTTCCCAGGCGCTTAAGTACAACACCGGCGCACGGGCTCTGCGTTCGATCCTCGAGAATCACATGCTTGACATCATGTTCCACCTTCCCGAACGTAAAGACATTGACAAGTGCATTATAACGCACGAGGTCCTTCAGAAGAAAGCGGCCCCTCAATATGTAATGAAACGAAAGAAAAAAGCACAATGAGCATATTCCTTCCGTTGTACTTGAGAATGACCAAGAATCGGTTCCGGCGGCAGTTCAATCCCCTCTGCGATGCAGGTAAACACGCCTGCCTCGTATCCATGCCGAGCGATGCAGCCGGGTTCATCCGCGCGCTGCCATTCGTGCTTGGCTTGAGCAAGACCGACACCGTTGTCTTGCTCCTACCCAAGAATCTGGAGGGTCTCTATTCGATCATCACGATTAAGAAATGCGAAACCGTCTTCTATGAGAAACGTCCGGCAGTGTTCAGTGCAGAATACCGGCGATTGCACGAGCAGCTGGGTGAACGGAAGTTCGATTTTCTTATCGAACTGAGCACGCCGCCGAACACGTCACTACCCCACCTTTATCGTGTGGAGCGCCGCGTGACTTTCTTCGACACAAACAGTTTTCCGTACTACAATATACTCATCAAAGACGGCTACGCATCACTGATGCGATTCTTCGGCATCAGTGAAGAAAGCACGAAAGGGATATTCCATTTTCAGAACCGGGACCTGAGAGCAGTTGAGAAAAGACTGGGCAAAGCGCGCCCTCTTCTCTTTGTGAACGAGCATGACCCTGTCGGCTGGGACGGCGGTCGTATCGTACTGGGCACGGACGTGATGCCTGAAGATCTTGTCGTGTGGAAAATGCTCTATATAGCGGATGCGTATTGCGGCGCGCGCGATGCCTTCTACGAATTTGCCGTTCTAAACGAGAAGAGAATTCTCGACGGATAGAGATAATGTTTCTCCGTCACCGGCTCAGTTCCAGGGCGCTCGTCGTCTATTTTCTCATTGGCATCGCGCTGATCGGCATAGTAACATATGTCTACTCAAACTATCTGATCCAACGGATCCGAATAGAGACCGAGACGACTTCGATGCTGTTTGCGGAATTCGCACGCGGGCCGAGCATCGACGAAGAAAGACTGCTTGAGCTGTTTTATGACATGGTGATCAAACGTATCGACTTTCCGGTCATATTGACCGATGCTGAAGGCACGCCCTACTCGGCGAGGAATATCAAGGATAATGATCTCCACAAGGCCGTCGAGAAACTCGACCGGGTGCATCCGCCGATACCGATGATGATCAAGCACGGCGCCGATTCCACTCTCGTCGGCCATGTCCACTGGGGTCTTTCACCATTTACGAGGTCGCTCCAGATCCTGCCTCTGGTCGAAACGGTCTTCCTCATCGCATTCCTCTTCCTCGGTTTCTGGGGTTACCTTATCTACCGCAAGAGCATAGAGGAAAAGATCTGGAACTCGCTCGCCAAGGAGACGGCACACCAACTGGCAACGCCCCTCTCATCGCTCGTCGGCTGGCTGGAAACGATCAAGGGGGACATCGACCACGAGGTCTATCAAGGCATCCAGGAGGATGCGACCCGCATGCGCGAGGTGCTGGAGAAATTCTCGCGTATCGGTCTTCCGCCGCGCCTCGTTCAGAAGGACCTGACAGAAACGGTCAGCAGATCCGTGAATTACATAAGGAAGCGCGCGCACGCACGGATCGCGTTCCGCGAGGACTACGGACCGCTACCGGCCGTGAAATTCGATGATGTGCTATTGGGCTGGGCGATCGAGAACATCCTCAAGAATGGATTGGATGCGATCGCCGGAAAACCTGGCGAAATATTCATCAGGACCTACGCGGCAAGCGGTGCGATGATCGAGATAAGAGATACCGGTCGTGGCATTAAGGACGGCATGGATATCTTCAAGCCGGGCTATACGACAAAGAAATACGGATGGGGCCTCGGTCTTGTGCTCACGAAGAGAATCATCGAGGAATATCATAACGGCAGACTGTCGCTCAAGGAGACCGGTCCCAAGGGGACCTGTTTTGAGATCTACTTACCGGGAGCAATGACATGAAAATACTCTGGATCGACGACGAGATAGAACTATTGAAACCATTCGTATACCTCTTACAGAAAGAGGGCTACGAAGTGCAAACCGCACCAAGTGGCGAAGACGGTGTGAGATTAGCCAGCAAAGAATCATTTGACCTGATCTTTCTCGATGAAATAATGCCGGGCGTCGACGGTCTTGAAGTGCTCAGGAAGATCAAGAACGAGAACTCACAGCAGCTCGTTGTCATGGTGACGAAGAGCGAAGAGGAAAATCTGATGAACCAGGCGTACGGCGGCTGGGTCGACGACTACATAACAAAACCGTTCAGCTTCAATCAGTTGCTCTCGGTGCTCAACCGGACACTGAAGCGTCGTTTCATCATTGAGGAAAAAATGGCCGAGGAATATTCGATGCAATTGCGCACGATGGCCGAACCAGTCAACCATGAACAGTGGGTAGAATACTACAGGAACGTTGTATCATGGGATACGCGCCTCATGGAGTTCGGGAGCAAGGAACTCAAAGCAATACACGAAGAGAGGAAACGCAACGGGAACGCGGGGTTTGCCAAGTATGTCGAGAACAGCTACGCTGACATGATCAGGACAAAAGGCCCCATCATGTCGCACAACATGTTCCCAAGGATCGTCTTCCCGGCTTTGCAGGAGGGTCCTGTCTACTTCATCCTGTTCGATTCAATGCGTTTGGACCAGTACATGAAACTCGTGCCTTTCCTCAAGGGGTACTACGAAATCACAACCCACTACTGCTATTCGCTCCTGCCAACAGCGACGCCCTATTCGAGAAATGCCATATTCGCCGGGCTCCTGCCGCTGGAGATCGTGCAGAGATATCCCCAGTACTGGACTTACGATGAAAGAGGCCAGAACAGATTTGAACGAGAGTTGCTCAGCGAACAGTTGAGACGCAACAATCTGCGGGCGAATTTCTCATTCTACAAGTTATCATCGATCACGGAAATAGAAAGGAATATACAGGCGATCAAGGGTGAATCGACAGATATTGTCATCGTCGTGATCAATTTCTTTGACATACTCATTCACTCGATACCGGGGCGGGGAGATCTTAAAGGCATACTCGACGACGAGAGGGTGTTGTTGAATATCCTGGCGTACTGGTTCCCCATGTCGCCGGTGTTCGAGCTGTTCCGGAGTCTGATGGAAGGCAGGCGGCGCGTCATTCTGACCACTGATCACGGATTCATAAGAGTCCGCCGTCCATCGATCATCTACGGCGGCCGCGAGATATCGCCCAACCTGCGCTACAAATACGGTCCGGCGTTGAGGGTAGACAAAAAAACCGCCCTCCTGCTGAACAATCCGGGAGATATCCACCTACCCAGCGAAGACCCGTCGGTCCGCTTTGCCATCGCCAAAGAGGACTATTATTTCATATATCCAACGAAACCGACCGTGTACGAAAGGGAGTTCAAGTATACGTTCCAGCACGGCGGCATTTCCACCGAAGAAATGATCCTGCCGCTCGGCATTTTGACACCGCGTTCATAGAAAAGATCAGGATCAGTCGCGGCTGATACCTGCCGCACCGCACATCGCGGCATTACCTTCTCGGAGTAAAGGTGAATGGGATCGATACCCTTTGCTCAAAAGGCACGCCGTCTTTTGTCGCCGGGATGAATTCCCACTGGCGCGCGGCAGCCAGAGCAGCTTCTTCGCAGGCGGGATTGCCGAAACTAGTCAGTATTACCGTCTCCTTGACCAGACCATCGGCCCCGACCAGAACCCTCACGACGATGGTTCCCGCGGCCCCGAATTCCAGAGCCGCCGCCGGATATTTCGGCTCGACGCGTTTGACCGGCTCGGCGCGCGTGATAACCGACGGCTTCGGAGGGGGCGGCAGCAGCTCGCTGGACAGGGAACCGGTATCAATAACCGTCGTCTCACTGCGCGCGGCCAGT
>JACUUY010000106.1 GCA_014859085.1 Caldifarciminota bacterium | reverse complement strand
TGATGATCGGGTAGGCGTCGTTCTCCGGTTTGAGGACGCGTTCTTTGCCGATCTTCTTCAACCGTTTAACCGTTGTCTCGTCGCCGACATTAGCGACAATGATCTCGTTGTCCAGAGCGCTCCTGGATGGTTTGACGACGACCATGTCGCCGTCGTAGATATGGGCGTTGATCATGCTGTCGCCCTTCACCTTGAGCAGAAAGCAGTCGCGCCACTGGGAGGGCGTGAAATAACCCTCCACCTGTTCGAAAGCGAGTTCGGGCAAACCGGCCGCAACCCGGCCGACAATGGGCAGCGACTTCGGCTTGATGCGGATGCCCCGTGCCTGGCCAGAGACCCGTTCGATCAGGCCTTCGCTTGCCAGGTTGTCCAGATGGACCTTGACCGCTTTGGTGCTCTTGAGGCGTATTTTCTTGGCGATCTCGCGGATCGACGGCGGATAGCCATATTCATCCACAAAATCCTGGATCGCCTTGAGAATTTTCTCACGTGTTTTCATGACTTTCTCCTTTTGGCCGTAGTGTAAACATTTGTTTACACTACATTATAACAAAAATTTGCCGATTGTCAAGACATAATGGTCGGTGGTCGGGGACAGGCATACACTTTTATCATAAATAATCAAACGATCGGCTATTCTCTGGTCGTCCTGATAAACCAGCCAGCGGCAAAAATAAAAAATAATAAAAGTGTATGCCTGTCCCCAGATGCGGATGGTTGACCGGGCACATTTTTTGGCTATAGTTAGAGCAATGTATGAATAGGGGGTAAGTCATGCTGAACATCGTCATGCTGATGATCTGTATCCAGCCGGTCGAGATCCAGGAGTTCACGCTGGACAACGGTCTCAAAATCTTGGTCTATGAGGATCATTTTGCGCCGGTCGTATCGACCCAGATCCATTACCGCGTCGGAGCTTACAACGAACCGCTGGGTCTAACTGGTATTTCGCATCTACTGGAACATATGGCCTTCAAAGGGACGAAAAAGTACGGTGCGCAAGAATACTGGCGCAGGATCGAAGAGGCCGGGGGCATGGCAAATGCCTACACCTCGGCAAACCGCACGGTCTATTTTGCCAATCTCGGCAAAGACCGGTACGAAATCGAACTCGAACTGGAAGCCGAGCGCATGCAGAACCTGCTCATTGCCGAGGCCGAGTTCATCCCGGAAAAGCAGGTCGTCATGGAAGAACGCAGGCTTCGCGAGAATGATCCATACGGCTCGTTCTTCGAACAACTTGACCTGGTGAGTTATTCGATCCACCCATACCGCCGTCCGATCATCGGGTTCATGGCCGATATCGAACGGATCAGCCGCGACGATCTATACCAGTGGTACAGGCAACACTACAATCCGGCGAACGCGGTCGTCGTGATCGCCGGCGATGTCACGGCCGAAGAGGCGTACCGCGCGGTCAGAAAACACTTCGGAAAGATCAAGGGCCGCACCGTCGACGAAATTCCCTATGAAGAGCCGGCGCAGAGAGGTGAGCGGCGTTTCGAATACCGGAAAGAAGTGCGCACATCGGCCCTGGCGATTCACTACCACACGGTCAACATCGTTCACGAAGACGTCTACGCGCTCGATGTCCTGTCGATGATCCTGTCCTATGGTCTGAGTTCGCGGTTCGAGCAGGATATCGTCCGGGAACAAGGGCTGGCAGTAACCGCCAATGTCTACCATATGAAATACAAGTACGCTGGCAGTTTTCTCGTTTTTGCCATACCCCAGTCCGGCGTGAAACTGGCGGACCTGGAGCATGCAATACACGAGTCCATTGACCGTCTAAAAACCATACCCGTGTCGGCAGCCGAACTGGACAAAGCAAGGAACCAGACCCTGGCCTCGGCGGTCTATCAGCAGGATTCACCGACCGGAGTCGGAATGCGGGCCGGCTGGTGGGAGATCGAGGCCGGCGGCTGGCGCAACATGAACCGCTATTTTGAAGAGATCGGGAGTGTCAATGAAGGAGATATCATGCGGGTCGCACGAACCTATTTCACAAGAGATAATCGCACGGTCGGATATCTGCTGCCTGAGGAGGAAGAGTGAAACGTATCAGGATAATGATATTGCTGATTCCAGTACTCTGTCTGGCGACGGTCATCGAGCGGGACACGCTGCGTAACGGGCTCGTCGCCCTCACGGTTGAAGCGCGCCGGATACCGGTCATTGAGATGCGCGCGTATGTCAGGGCGGGCAGTGTCTATGATCCGGCCGGCAGGGAAGGACTGGCAAATATCGTAGCTGAAATGCTCCTGCGGGGCACCCAGAACCGCTCGGCCCAGGAGGTCGTTGAATCGATCGAGTCGGTGGGCGGGATGCTGTCAGCGTTCTGCGATGAAGACTACATCGGACTGAGCGGCAAGGTGCTGAACAAGGATCTGGCATTGCTCGTCGATCTGCTCGCGGAGTGCCTGCGCCGCCCGTCATTCGAAACGGCGGAATTCGAAAGATTGAAAAGCGAGGTCGTATCGGGCATCCGGGCCAAAGCTGATGATCCTGTAGCAATAAGCACGCGCGAATTCAGAAGATTGGTTTTTCAGGATCACCGGCTTGCGCACTTACCCGAAGGCCACGACACAACGGTCGCCATGCTGACGGCCAGCGATGTACGTGAATTCTATTCCCGTAAAATTCTGCCGGATAACACGTTCCTGGTATTTATCGGCGACTTTACGAGAGACTCGCTGTTGAAATTGCTCGGCGGTAGATTCGGCGACTGGGAACGTAAGGAAGTTTTGGCCATCGAACCGGAGCGGCCACAGCCGGTGTCGCAGGCAGTAGGCAGGATCGTGCCGATGAAGATATCCCAGGCATATATCACACTGGGCCATGTAGGTCCGGGATACGGCGCGCCGGACTGGTTTGCTGCGCGGCTCATGAATTACATGCTCGGTTCGCGTTCCAGAAGTTACATTTGGGATAGAGTGCGCGAGGAGAAGGGGCTTGCTTACGACGCGTATTCGTATTTCAAGCGCTTTCACTGGGGAGGGTATTTCGCCGCCGAGGTCCAGACCAAAAAGGAAATGGCCACTGAGGCGGTTGTGACCGTGCTCGGTGCGATACGGCAGGTGCAGGATTCACTGCGCGCGGCGGATGTGGCGCGGGCCAGGAATTTCTATACCGGATACTTTCCCCTCACCATCGATTCGTACAGCAAGATGGCCGATCTCGTATCGCAGGTCGAGATCGAAGGCCTCGGATTGAACTACATCGATAGGTTTGAGGATTACGTTGGCCAGGTCAGCCTGGAACAGGCGGCCGCGGCGGCAAGGGAGTATCTCTGCCCAGACCGGTATTGCCTGTTGATCGTCGGCGATCTGCAGCCCGAGGACATCGCCATCGACTCCATCGAGTGGCTTGAGTAGAGGACAGTTCTCGGGTTCATCCAGCGTAGTATCACCGTCTGGATTCCCCGGTCAAGCCGGGGAATGACGGTGGGGTGCTCTGGAACTCTTTACGTTCTGGTTGACTTGACCTCGGGTATCTCTATAATATCTTCAAATGGTGTGGATTGACATAGCAATAATCGTGATCGTCATCGGCCTGATCATTCACGGCATCGCGACCGGATTGATCAGGGGCGCGTTCGATATCGCCGGCATCATCTTCGGTTATGTCCTCGCCGCAGGCTACAGCGCAACCGTCAACCTTCCGCAGATCCTTGCATTCCTGCTCATCTTCATCGTGGTCATGGTCGCATTCTCGATCGCGGGCCGGATCGTCTCGAAGATCATCCATATCACGCCGCTCGGGCTTATCGACCGGGTTCTGGGGGGCATTCTGGGCGTGGCAAAGGGTCTTATTATATGTTTCGTGTTCCTGCTCGCCCTGATGTTCATCAAGAAGGATTCCCGTGCTCTGTCCAGATCGCAATTCGCCCCGCAGATCGTGAACCTCGGCATCAATGCGAGCCGGGTTTTGCCCAGGTCCGTGCACGAGTGGATCGAAGGGGTTTTCTTCCGCAGGGATATTGCCTCGAATAATGAAGATCATCACCTTCCTGTCTGATTTCGGGGCGAGAGACTGGTTCGTTGCGGCGGTGAAGGGCGAGATACTGAAGCTCGCGCCGGACGTGCAGATAGTGGACATAACGCACGACATTCCTCCGTATGACATCAAGGGCGCCGCTATTGTGCTGTCCGCGGTGTTCAGCAATTTCCCGGCCGGCACGATCCATCTGGCCGTCGTCGACCCGGGTGTGGGCAGCGAGAGAAGGCCGCTGATCATCGAATCGCAAGGGCATTTCTTCGTCGGCCCTGACAACGGACTTCTTTCCTATGTCTGTGACAGCAGGGCAAAGGCATACGAAATAGTTACCGGCCCTGCCCCAAGTTCGACGTTCCACGCGCACGACATCTTCGGGCCGACAGCAGCACGCCTTGCCACCGGCACACCGGTCAGCGCGATCGCCAGGCCAACGCCTGAATTCACGCGCATTGCCCGGCCCGAAGCTCGGGAGAAGAACGGTGTGCTGCACGCAGAGATTGTATACATCGATCGCTTTGGCAATTGCATTACCAGTATCCCGGTTCACAATACGGTCAAAAGCATATCGGTCGGTGATCGCACCATACCGGTGAGGAAGATTTACAGTGAAGGCAAGCCCGGTGAGCTTATCGTCGTAAAAGGCAGTTCAGGTTATTATGAGATCGCATGCTATCAGGGGAATGCGCGTGAACTATTGAAGGGCGCGTCCGGCATGGCGGTTCAAGCATCGTGAAGCATTGCCGGACCGTCAATTCGTAACCGTTCATCAGATACTATCGGGCTGAGCAAGCCAAGTCAGAATATTTTCAGTGCTCCAGATTCCTTTGTTGATTTATCCCTGGATTAAGCTATTATATTGCGCACCATATGCCAGCAAATTATGATATCATTGTCATCGGCGGAGGCCATGCCGGCATTGAAGCGGCGCTCGCGGCGGCGCGCATGGGCCATCATGTCCTGCTGTTGACGCTCAGCGTGGAGAAGATCGGGCAGATGTCCTGCAATCCATCGATCGGCGGTCTGGCCAAAGGCAACCTGGTCAAAGAGGTCGACGTACTGGGCGGCGAGATCGCCGTGCTGGCCGATAAGACCGCGATCCAGTACCGGATGTTGAACCGTTCAAAAGGGCCTGCGGTGTGGTCGCCGCGCGCGCAGAACGATCGCCTGCAATACGCGCGCCAGGCGCGGACGACTCTGCAGGGGACCGTGAATATCGAGATCAAAGAGGAAGAAGCGACCGAACTCATTGCGGATCACGGCAGCATATCCGGGCTCAGGACCGTCTCCGGCGGCGAATATCACGCGCGGGCCGTCATCGTCACGACCGGTACTTTTCTCAACGGTTTGATGCACATCGGCCTCGAGAGTTTCCGGGGCGGCCGGCTGCACGAACCCGATGCTGGGCGCCTGAGCGAATCCCTGAAGAGCATGGGCATTGCTCTGGGCCGGCTCAAGACCGGAACCTCGCCCCGCGTCAGCGTGGCGAGCGTCGATGTGTCTAGATTGAGGATCCAACACGGCGATGAGGACCCGGTGCCGTTCTCTTTCCGAACCAACCGCACGATCGAGGAACAGATCCCCTGCTATGTGACCCACACGAAAGAAGAGACCCACGCGATAATACGCAGGAACCTGGACCGCTCGCCGCTCTACTCGGGGAAGATCACCGGCACTGGACCGCGCTACTGCCCTTCGATCGAGACCAAAGTGGAGCGCTTTGCCGGCCGGCCGTCGCATCTTGTGTTCATCGAACCGGAGGGAGTCGACGCCTCCGAATTCTACCTGAACGGCCTCTCAACATCCCTCCCCTTTGATGTCCAGCTGGCGATCCTCCACAGCGTCAAAGGGCTCGAGAATGCCGAGATCACCAAACCGGGGTACGCCGTCGAATACGATTTTGTCCGGCCGGTTCAGTTGTACGCGACCCTCGAATCGAAAGCAGTGAGGAACCTGTATTTTGCCGGGCAGATCAACGGCACATCGGGTTATGAGGAAGCGGCGGCACAGGGGATCGTCGCGGGGATCAATGCCGTGCTCAGGATCCGCGATGAAAAGCCGTTCGTGCTCAAGCGGTATGAAGCTTATATCGGCGTACTCATCGACGATCTGGTCACCAAGGATACGATCGAGCCCTACCGCATGTTCACATCGCTTGCCGAACACCGGTTGATCCTGAGGATCGACAATGTTGCCGACCGGCTCATGCACTGTGGCGTGAGATACGGTTTGATCGACCCTGCTCAGTACCAGGTCTATGTCGACCAGCGCGCGCAGATCGAACAGGCGATCGAGGGGTTGAAGAAGACGGTCGTGAGTCCTGGTGTTGCCAATCCGGTCCTTGCCGAAAGAGATGAAGTTGAGATTCCTGAGGCGCGCGGTGGCCAGAATCTGTATCAAATGCTGAAGCGCCCGCATGTTAAATACCGGGATATCGAGGCAATGGGCTGTGTCAAATTACCGCCGGAAATCGCCCGGCGCGTTGAGATCGAAGTCAAATACGAAGGCTATATCAAGAGGGAGGAACTGGCGATTGCGAGGCTGCGCGAGTTGGAGCGCGAGAGGATCCCGCCGAATTTCGATTACACTGGAGTATCCGGTCTGTCCAATGAAGCACGCGCCAAGCTGACTCAGGTCAGGCCAGCAGACCTTGACCAGGCGTCACGCATCCAGGGGGTCAGCCCGTCCGAAATACTGCGGTTACTACTTTATCTGAAAAAGCAACCTTGAGGAGAAAATGGACGAACAGATCATCAGTTACTTGAAGACGAAGATGTCGATCGAGGAGGTTACTGGTTCCGCGGCGACAACGAAGGCAAAAGGTCTCTTACATCCGCCGCTATCAAAGACGGTCTCTGATATCAAGACATATTTCGACAGGACCGGATATACGCCGCTCTTTGGACAGGAAAAGGGCAAACACACGGTGCGGTTCGGCATCTATCGAAAACCCGATGCGCAGCAGCGGTACTCACTCAACATTCTCTTGTTCGTCGCCACGATACTCTCCACGGTCCTGGCCGGGTCGTTGAACAGCGGGGGCAATCCTTTCGAGAATTTCTCCGATCTTATCCTGGGCATTCCGTTCTCGCTGTCGATAATGGCGATCCTGACGTGCCATGAACTGGGCCACTACTTCGTGTA
>JACUUY010000105.1 GCA_014859085.1 Caldifarciminota bacterium | reverse complement strand
GCAACTCCATCAACCGGCGGCTGAACACCTTCAGGGCCGGCTCGATGATCACGAACACGCCGTCATCGGCAACGCAGCCGTACAGCCTGGACATAAGATCCCTGGGCAGAACCGGTTCCTTGACGATCTCGGCAAGGGAATTCACGCATAATACAATATCGCATTTCCGGTCGTACACCGCCTGGCTGACATCCGCGGCGTCGAGATTCAGCAACCTTACTTTCACGCGCGTTTCACGGCCGCCGATCGAACGCACCATCTGCCGGCCGCGCTCGAGCATCTTCGCCGACCGATCGATCCCGGTCAGGCGGAATTCGAGCGTTGGATAGGCGCTTCGGAGCGCGTAGTACGTACCGAGCAGGCCCGCGCCCTCACCGCAACCGATATCGAGCACGCGCACCCGTGACCGGCCGCCGGGAAAGGATGCACAGTGCAGCAACACCTCGTTGATCACGCGCATCGTCTTCATTAGATTGGCCGGGAAGTTGCTGAGAAAATAAGCGTCAGCATAGCGCGCCGCGCAAGAAGTACCAGGAGCAAACTCGGCACTGAGACGCATCATCTGCTCTCTCACAACCCGTATCCTACGCGCGTACCGCGATCTCGTGGCGTAGTCCAAGCCGGACATGGACGCTCTGGACAGAATCTCGGCTTCGATGTCAGCGGGTAATTTCATGGGCAGCAAATGAGCATCTGTACCGGGTCAATATCTCTTGAGGAAGTAATCATCGATGATCCGGCGGTGGTCAAAAGCCATTTCCGCCGGAATACTATCCTGGCCGAACAGCCCTATCGCCGCCGCGTCATCGCCGGCAACAGGAACACCCTTGGCCTGGGCAACGAACACGATGGATATCGTGTGGTGCCGCGGATCGCGGTCCGGTTCAGAATAACAGTGGAATTGTCTCAGTTCGCTGATCTCCAACCCGGTCTCTTCTCTGGCCTCGCGCCGCGCGGCACTCTCGGCCGACTCCCCGTAATCGATGAAACCGCCGGGCAAAGCCCAGCCATGGGGCGGGTTCTTGCGCTTTATCAGAACGATCTTCCCGGCCGTTTCGATGATGATATCCACGGTTGGCGCCGGATTGCGATGGACCATGGCTCAATTATAGGTACAATCACTGCTAAATCAATGGTTGACAAGACTTAACCGTTCATTATAATGTACGAACGGAATGCAAGTCGAGTTGAATACTCTGGGCTATCTCACTATATTCGCAGCCAATACTTGATACCGTTGACAATAAAACAGGGGGTTATTCAATGAAAAGATTGACGGCAATTTCTGTGTTATTGTTCGCGCTCCTATCAGCCCAGGACATGATCGTTCGGGTATATACACCGTCATGGGAAGGACTGCGGCGCATCGACGAAAAGCCGCTGGACATTGCGGCCGGCAGGTACGGTGAATGGTACGACCTGGTCGTTGATCCGGAAATATTCGACAAGGTCGTCGCATCCGGCCTGCCCTACGAAGTAACCGTGCACAGTCTCGAGCACGAAAAAGAGCAGGTGCGGGGAACATACCTGTCTTACACCCAGATCAACGATTCGCTCCGGGCATTCGCTTCGACCCACCCGTTAGTATGCAGCTTCGATTCGCTGCCCTTTCCGACTTATGAAGGCCGCTGGATCTACGGCGTCAAGATATCGGACTTCCCGCAGCTGGACGAGGACGAACCAGGGTTCATGCTCGATGGCTGCCACCATTCGAGGGAATGGGCAACGCCCCAGGCCGTCCTGTTCTTTGCCGACTCCATGATCCGTTCTTACGGCGTAGTACCTGAGATCACCGAAATAATAAATGAAACACAGATCTATTGCTTCCCGCTCGTCAACGTGGACGGCTATGTCTATGACTACCCGGCCGGCCTTTCCTGGCGCAAGAACCGCGAGCCGTTCGGCGGCGCGATCGGCACCGACGCGAACCGCAATTACGGCGGCGGCTGCAACGGTGACATCGATGGCTACTGGGGCGCGGTAGACGAAGGACAGGCTTCGCACAACCCGTCGAGTGCTACATTCTGCGGCGCGTTCGCGCACAGCGGCGATGAAATTCAGGGCTACGCGCAGTACATACAGGACAAGAAGATCACCACCGGATTCTCGCTCCACAGCTACGGCGAGCAGGTCATGTACCCCTGGGGATATACCGGACAAGGAACGCCCCACGCGGCGCTGTACGACGCCAAAGGCGCTCACATGGCGTCAATGATGCAGCGACTGTATGGCGGCACGTACACGCCCGGCCAGTCATACTACAACCCCTACGCGACTTCGGGCGGCACGACCGACTGGGTGTACGGTTACAATCACTATGTCGCCGGCCTCTCGAGCCTCTTCTACGGCGCGGAGCTCGGCACCGCCTTCTACCAAAATCAGTCCCAGCTCGATTTTATCTCGCGCCAGGTCTTCAAGGCGGCCGAATATCTTGCCGGTTTCGCGGATTCCCTGATACTACTTACCGAAGGCGTCGTCCCGGCGCCTGCGATCTACCCGGTGGGCACGGCGACCGCCGATTTCGGGATCGCCTGGCACGCCCGTAACGCCGAGCAGAACAACCCGCTCTACTGGGAACTGCTCGAACTCTCAGACCCCTCGGTGATCGAAGACGACCTGGAGAGCGGTACCGGCCACTGGATATTGCAGGGATTCACTCTTTCAACGAGCCAGGCGCATTCAGGCACGCACAGCTTCTTCTCGGGCAATGTCAATAACATGAATCACGCGGTACAGACCGCCCATCCTTATCTGGTCAGCCCTGATGATTCGGTCACTTTCTGGTGTTCTTACAACCTGGAGACCAACTATGACGTCGCTGTGATCGAGGTGAGCGAGAACACCAAAGAGTGGTTCAATCTCGACACGACGCGTTTCAACGGCAATTCGGGCGGCTGGAGCCGCAAGGCGTATTCGCTCGGCGACTGGCTCGACCGGTCCGTGTATATCAGGTTCCGCGCCATGACCGACGGCAACACGCTCAATGGCGGGTTCTATGTGGACGACATTTATCCGGTCTGCCTCTTCAGTGATATCGACACGGTCGCTTCGGCCATTGCCGACACCGTGTACGAATTCACCGGCCATCCGGCGGGCGAGTACTACTACATGGTGCGCGGTTACAACACCGCATGGGGTTGGGGTGATTTCTCTTGTCTGGAGCGGGCCGAGGTCGGTGTCGGCGTTGTGCAGCATGATCTGCCCGCGCCGGCGAACACACAGGTTTCGATGGACCTGGCACCGAATCCGTTTGCCGGCCGCCTGAATATCAACTACGTACTGGACAACGGAGCGGAGAACGCACGGCTGCGGGTTTATGATGCCGCGGGCCGCGCGGTCGCCGACCTGTCAGGCCGATTATCGGCCAATGGCCAGCCGGCATCGGTCACGTGGCTCGGCCGCGACGAAATGAACCGGAGCGTTCCCAGCGGCGTGTATTTTGTGAGGCTCGATTGCGGCAGCCGCGTGATCATCAACAAGGCGATCCTGCAGAAATGATCCGGCGAGTTTCGACCAGACAGGCCTTTTTCTTGTTAACCAACTGCCGCAAGAAGGATAACAGATGACGGTGGCACACCGGATATCATTATTATTGTTGTTCGTTGCATGCGTCGGGTTCGCCAAAGAGACACCGTCGATCAGACTCGTCGAGATAAGGATCGAGAACCATGACGAGGTCTACGCGCTCAACCAATACAAACTGACGATCGTCGATGCCGGCGAAAATTTTGCCCGGGCGCTGATGGACGACCGCGAGATCGCTATGCTGGAAAACGCGGGCTATCACACGACAATAGTGATCGAAGATTACCAGACTTACAAGGACGAGATCTTCCAGCGGGGTTTCTACCGCACCTATACCCAGGTCTACGCGGCGCTCGATTCATTTGCCGGGGCATATCCGGATATCTGCCGCCTCGACACGATCGGCTTCAGCGTGCTGGGACGCGCTATCTGGGCAATGCGCGTCACTGATAACCCGTCGATCGAAGAACACGAACCGGAGATCCGGCTGGCCGGCAATATCCACGGCGACGAGCACATCGGAACCGAGATCACCCTCTATTTCCTGAGATACATCCTGGCGAACTACGCAACGGACCCGCAGGTGCAGGCGCTGATCGAGAATAACGAGATCTGGATCCTGCCCACGCTCAATCCGGACGGCAAAGTCGCCAACACGCGGCGCAATGCCAACAACGTCGACCTGAACCGGGACAACGGTTATTTCTGGGATGCCTGGGGCAACAGTCCGGCGCCCATGTCGCAGATCGAGAACCGGGTCCTGGCCCGGCATCTGGAAGAGAACAATATCGTGCTGGAGTACAACTACCATTCGGCCGCCCAATACGTGAACTATCCCTGGGATTACCATCAGGCCGACCCTCCGGACAGCCAGCACATCATCACCCTGTCCCAGATATATGCCAGTCTGTCCAACCTCTATGCGATCAACGGCTACGACTGGTACCAGATCACCGGGTCGCTGCAGGACTACACGATCGGCACGAGCGGCGCATTTGCCTGGACCATCGAAACTATGCAACCTTCGGCCCCTTCATCGATCGACCAGATCTGTTACAACAACCGCGATGCGCTCCTCGATGTCTGCGCGCGCACCGGCTGGGGCATCAATGGTGTGGTCAAAAACAGCGTGACCGGTTCTCTATTGTATGCGCGGGTCGAGTTCACAAACCCCGAGCGCATCGATATCTATACCGATCCGCTACACGGCGATTTTCACAAAATGGTCGAGCCCGGCACGTACACCCTGAGGATCTCGGCCAACGGTTATGTCCCCAAAACGATCGAAAACATAGATGTCCCTGCCTCGACTAGCGTGCCGGTCGGTGAGGTCCGGCTGGTACCTGATTCCGCGTATCACTACGCATTCCGTGTCAACATCACGAAATATGCCGCGCACGCTGAGCAGGGAAACAAGACACAACCAAGGCATGTGCTGGGACCGCCCGACAGTCTTTTCTTCTCATTAGGACAGAACGGTTACATTGTTGTCGATATGGGACCGGGCACACCCATTCACAACTCGGCCGGCAACGACTTCACGGTCGTCGAAGGCAATGATGGCACGCCCGAGGGTTATGAGGTATTCGCTTCAAATGATTGTTATGGACCGTGGTTATCTTGCGGCAGCGCCACCGGCACGGCCAGTTTCGATCTCATGACCGCGGGCCTGAGTACCGCACGCTACATAAAGGTCGTCGACGACGGCAGCCCTTCGACCGGCGCCTATGCCGGTTTTGACCTGGATGCGGTCGAGGTGACGCCGCATGTGCAGGTAACAGAACTGGCCGGTTGGCCGGACTTGCCGGCGCGTACGATGCTGGGTGCTTTGTATCCAAATCCTTTTACCCGCCAGCTGCGGGTCAGTTATCAGGTAGCGGTCTCGGGGCCGGTCAGCTTGCGCATCTACGACGCGCTGGGCCGGCATGTTTCAACCCTGGTCGATGCAGTACGCGCGCCGGGGTATTATACGGTCACCTGGCCGGGCCGGGATGACCAGGGCCGCAAGGTATTGGCTGGTGTCTATTTTGTCCGGTTCGATACCGACGATGCCAGTCAGGTCGAAAAGACGGTCTTACTAAGATAGTTTATGGGTTGAGGTTGGGATGCTGGAACTTAATCGTCGAAAGGTTGACTATTTACAGAAGGAGAGTTTCTGATAATGAGAAAAATATTATTCGGCGTACTGATCATGATGACCACAGCATTTGCTGTCGATTATCTCGTGAAAGTCGAACTCGATGAAAGACGATTGGAACCATTCTTCGAGAAAGGGTTGATGCCAATCGCTGAACTCGACAACTACGCCTTGCTGCTAATCACCGACACTGATATCGATGCGTTGACCCCTCACTCTTACGAGATAGTGGCGACCGAGCCCCAGCGTAATGAATACTACCTCGTATACGTCCTCTCGCCGACTGTCGATCTGAGCGATTTCGGCCGGGTCCTGTTGATCGATGGTCCGGTGCAGCTCCTCGAGCTCAAGCCGGGAATGCTGGAGCCCCTGATCAGCGAAAATGTCGATGTCAGCCGGGTGATGTTCGAACCTATTGTGCGAAGCTCTCCGCCTGCCCCGCTTTTCTACTACAATCCCCTGATCCAGGCGATCGTCGACCAGGTCAACCCCGACACCGTGCTGAGTTTCGTGCAGCGCCTGCAGGATTTCAAAACCAGGTATTCCACGCATGATTCGTGTCACGCCGCCGCGAACTACATCGCCGGCAAGTTCACCGCCTACGGCTGCGATTCGGTCTATTTCCAGTATCACACGACGAACCACGCGCCCAACGTGATCGGTGTCAAGCGGGGCACCGTGCATCCGGACAGCATCTACACCGTAGTCTGCGGTCATTTCGACGCGATCTCTTACATGGCGCCGAACGTGGCGCCGGGGGCTGACGACAACGCGAGCGGCACGACCGGTGTAATGGAAGCGCTGCGCGTGATGCGTGACCATCAATTCGAATATTCGGTACGCTACATCGCCTTTTCCGGCGAGGAATTCGGCCTGTACGGCAGCTATTACTACGCCTCTGACGCCCGCAACCGGGGCGACAGCATCCTGGGCGTGCTCAATGCCGACATGATCGGCTACGTGAATGCCTATCCGGAGAGCCTCGACGTGCTCGCCAAAATATCTAACCCACCGTGCGGGGCCTTCGCCGATTTCTTCATTGCGGCGGCCGATTCCTACACTACCCTGCTCACGAATAAGCAAATGGTGACTTCTGCCGCCTATTCTGACCATCACCCGTTCTGGGTGAACGGGTATCTCGCGCTGTGTAACATCGAAGACAATCCGCCGGTGAACCCGTTCTATCATCAACCCGGAGATACGATCGGCGCCGGTTACAATGATAACACCTTCTGCACCGAGGTGATCAAGGCGCAGGTTGCGGCGCTCTGCCTCATGGCGCATCCTTTGGCCGCGGCATATCTGACAACGATCGATCACTGGATTATCGACAGCGCTCCGGGCGGCAACGGTAACGGACTCTGGGAGAGCGGCGAGGAAATCGACCTGATCGTGCGGCTTCAAAACCTGGGCATTGATACAGCCACGAACGCATACGGACTGATCAGCAGTCCCAGCCCCTACATCACGATAGTCGAAGACAGTTGCTACGCCGGCAATATTCCGGCGCAAGACACAGCCGCACTTGCGTTTCGCGTTTCGGCCGCCTACGCGGTACCGGCCCCATACGAGGCCCATTTCGACCTCTATGTTGCATGCGATACCGGAGCATGGGATTACTCGCTAATGGTCTATATCAATCCGCAACCCTATTTGATTTTTTGCGATCATGCGGTGGTCGGTGGTAATGGCAACGGCATCCTGGAACCAGGCGAGACGGCTGATCTGGTCGTGACGCTGGCCAACGAGGGCGGCGCCGCGGCCGAGAATGTTGTTTCGGTTTTGAGCACGGCGTCGAGCTGGGTCACGGTCCTGGATGATGCGGGTGCGTTCGGCACGATC
>JACUUY010000104.1 GCA_014859085.1 Caldifarciminota bacterium | reverse complement strand
GGTGTCAGAGATTGTTTTCTGTCTGTTGCCTGTGGCCTGTTTCCTGTGCCCTATCTTGCGCCTGTAGCTCAACTGGATAGAGCGACGGACTTCTATCTCGTCTCGCCGTAGGTCTCGAACGTAGTGAGAGGAAGAGATCGAGACTTCGATATCGAGAGAGAATCCGATCCTATGGTTTTTCACATCTTTCGTAATGTCGGCCAAAATCGCACAAATGCAGGCCAGACAACGTTTTGCACCCCTGTCCCGAGGATACGAGGGGATTCTGTCCATTCTGAAGGTTCTGTCTGTTACCGTACGTTTTGGTGCAGAGATGGCACAAATCTGGCACAAGGGAAGGGGAGTGATTCAGGATGAGTCGCTCCCCTTTTGCACCATGGTAGGGATAGCTGATTTTGCTGCAATCATCCTTCGAATAACGTTGAGTCACAAGCGTCTGATCTTGAATCGTAAATGCACAACACCTTCTAGTATTCAAAACTGCGGTATGTTCTAGGCATGTGAGGAAGCCACTGATCAATTAGTAGCCAAGGTACTGCTAAGGTCTTGGATTTCATCCGAATGAGGAATGATACTGGAGATTTTCTGCAGTGTCGCAATACCTTGGCTCCTCTCACCGTTTTCGACGCAGGCCTGGGCGAATTTCGTTGCCTCATTCTCGATGCTGTTGAGGACCGTATTGCGCATGTCCTCGGACCAGTCATCATACATTCTGGCAAACGGTGCTGCCCGGAACAGGGAAAAGGCACGCGAGTATTCCTTCCGGGCGAATTCCCATTCACCGGCCACTGAAAAGGCCTTTGCCTGGGCAAGGTGCTCGAGGTATTCGCCATAGTCAGTGATGAAATGGCAGTCAAAATACAGTCTATTGTCTTTGACGTACAGAAAATGCGACGGCAGACAGAGTGCCCTTCTGAGCCGTACCAGAAGATGGGCCAGGTTGCGTGCGGGATTCTTGCTGTCTGGCCAGAAATTGGTGTAGATCCGTTCGAGTGGGATGTGCCGGCTCCTGGCAGTCGCAAGATGGATCAGGAAAGCCGTGTCTTTGGGCGTTAATTTTATCTTCTGATATTTCTGGTTTTTGAAGACAATGAGGTTGCCGAGAAATTTCACCGAATAGACTGGGATCTCTTTTCGGAACACCGGCAGATTAAGCATTGCCCGTGGCAGGCCGGTCGGTTTTCCTTTTTCTAGGAGCTTCAATACAATCTCGGGGTGGAAGATACACAGCCGATGGAAGTATCCCAAGAGGCCTTTTCGTGTGGCAAACCTTGCTGCATAACCGTAGTCTTTCACTCGTGAAGTCTGGTTTGCTTTCTTGATCAGGAGTATCAATTTTATGAAAGGCTCATCTTTGTATCTCGAGGGTAGACGAATGTCGTCTTTACTGAAGTAAAGCCCGCGGATATAGTAGTCTTGCATCATGTGATTTTTTCTCAATACGGGCGTTACACTTTGAACAAGCGACTTTGCTTTGGATTTTTCGCCCAGGGCGTAATAGACGCAAGCCAAGACAGTCGTTGCAGTGTGAAGATACTGGAGTATCTTGTCTTTTCTAGCGACCTGCATGGCGGTGTATGCAGATTGAGCCGCTTCGCTCAACATCCCTTTGCCCAAAAACGTTTGAGCACGGATCAGCGGTATCAAGGTATAGGGCGGTGATTCCTTGTGCTGCAATCCTCCTATGGTCTTCGCTACTTTTTGATATTCACCATTTAGAGCATAGCAGCCAGCCAAGGCAAGCAAACATTGGGTACGGGTAGTTTCGGACACATTGTGGATTGCTTTTCGATACAACTTCTTCGCTTGTGGATACAGCCCGATATTTGAATAGAGATTACCTAATCCTACACAGAAATCTGGCGCTGATAATCTCCTTGTAAGTCGTTTACATTCAGTTGCGCATTGAACGGCGTCGTCGAGCTTGAGGAGCCTGGCCAAGGACATACCTTGCAGCAACGTAAGAATGAAGGCAAGTATTGGATCCCCCTGTTTAGGTATCTTCTTTTCCAGAGTCCTTATAACTGAGAGTGTTTGCATCGGCTTTCCCATCCAGAATAGCGTATTTGCTTCAGCTATACCCGCACGGAGTGACGAATAAAACAGTTTTCTCTTTTCGAGACTCAAACGTAGAGAATGAATTTTCTGATATAACTTGTGCAATGGCTCCTTGCCATATAGATGAGGGATCTTTTCCACGCGGCGGCGCAACCCTAAGTATCTGTAAGGAATTCTCTCCAAAATCTCAACCCACCCGCAATAAGGAAGACGATTAAGGATCTTTGCGGCTGTTCTTACATCGCCGTTTCGCTCCAGAACTTTCGCGGCATTATTTATCTTTCCCTGCACATCTCGATGAATCGATACTCTTGGGATTATTTCTGCCACCTGCATTTCTCTCTTATAGGCAGTAAGTCCGTATCGCCGCCAGATTTTCCAGATGTACCACATCGAAAGTTGTATCCCATCTGCGGATAATTTGCTTCTCGCTTCGGAAAGGGTAATCTTTGGACATTCTTCTTTCAGAAGGAAGACCTTCTCAGCGATTCTGTCTGCTTTGGTGTTCCATGGGCGAATGTAGGGTCTTGGCTTTGTGAGGAGTTCGAAGCCCCCCTCTTGATACTTCCTCAACCATCGCCTCACAGTCCATGCCGACACGCCGAAATGTTGAGTGGCCTCGGCAATGGTTTGACCCTTTCCAACGACGTCGACGACCCTTATCCGCAGTCCAATCGGTTTTGCCATGGTAAGTGCAGTTTTGCACAAAAATCTTAACCACTTTAGTGCGTACTGTCAATGCTTGAATAGGTGCTTGGCAAACTCCTTGCAGATAAGGCGCCGCAAGAAGGACAAGCGCCAGGAAGCAACACCATGTGGGTTATTATAGAATGTAAGGCATTAGGAGTTGCCTGGGGTGTTTCGTTCGGTGCTCATCGTGAGCGCATAGTACGCGCCACGAGATAAGATTATGGTGAGTCGGACAAATGGGCTGCTATTCATGGTCACGGATTCGAGACAATCCGAGGAAAGGTGTCATCACCGGACACTGGAACCTATGTTTGCGGAGGATATGCAAACATTTGGCAACACGGGATGAAGTCTCTTCGGTGATCAGCGAACTTCTTGTTGGCAGAGAGCTGTGGTAGTTATCTTAGGTACGGCGTCTCCGTAGGAGCGCTCCGATGGATAGGAGAAATACGGTTAACGGGGGTAGACCGGCAGCACAAAGATACCCCTATTCCAGTTTGGGGCACGATACAAAGAAAGGAGTGAACGATGAGGAATTTGATTGCGGGCGTTGTAGCGTGCGTGCTATGCAGTACCATTCTGTTTGCGCAAGGTCCGGATACGCTCTGGGTCAGGACCTATGGCGGAACAGGTACTGACAAAGGTTACTCCGCACAGCAGACAGCAGACAATGGGTATATAATCGCAGGATATACGAATTCGTTCGGCGCGGGCGGCTATGATGTATACCTCATCAAGACCGACGAGAATGGCGACACTCTGTGGACCAGAACCTTCGGCGGTACAGGTATTGATCAGGCCTATTCAGTGCAGCAAACTCAGGATAATGGATACATCGTTGCTGGACGCACGTATTCTTTTGGCGCCGGCAGCGCAGATGTGTGGCTCATCAAGACCGATGCGTATGGCAATGCGCAATGGACGAAAACCTATGGCGGCACAGGAGTGGATATAGGTAGTGCAGTCCAGCAGACCGCAGACAATGGGTATATAATCGCAGGATATACGAAATCGTTTGGCGCAGGCAACTATGATTTCTATCTCATCAAAACCGACGCGAATGGCGATACGCTTTGGACGAAAACCTACGGTGGTGCCGGTGCGGATTATGGCTACTCAGTACAACAGACTGCAGATTACGGTTATATTGTGGCGGGATACACAAACTCTTTCGGTGCCGGTAATAGTGACTACTACTTGGTCAAAACCGACGCGAATGGCGATATGCTCTGGGCGAAGACTTATGGTGGTACCGATGCGGATTATGGCTATTCAGTACAACAGACTGCAGATTACGGTTATATTGTGGCGGGATACACAATGTCGTTCGGGGCCGGCATGAGTGACTTCTACTTGGTCAAGACTGACGCAAATGGCGACACCCTGTGGACAAGAACCTATGGCGGAGCAGGCGGCGATCTTGTTGAGGGCTTCCATTCAGTGCAGCAAGTTGCGGGCGGCGGATACGTCGTCGCCGGCCACACAACTTCATTCGGGGCTGGTGTCTGGTTGCTAAGGATTGACGCGAATGGCGATACACTCTGGACCAGGACATATGGAACAGATTATCAAGAGGGTTACTCAGTACAGCAGACTGCTGATGGCGGATACATTATTGCCGGATGGGATTACTATGATGTCTATCTGATCAAGACCGCGGCTGAATTACCGGAGTTTGTAGTTGTACCGCTCAGTATCGATTTTGGGAGTGTGCCACTCGGTTCGAGCAGAACCGATAGCGTCACGGTGACAAATACAGGCATCGCGCTACTGGATATCACGTCCGTGGAATCAGATAACTCCGAATTTACCGTGACACCGAGTACGGCTGGTCTGGTACCATCACAGAGTATGCAATTCTACATCACCTTTGCGCCAACCAGCCTTGGTGCAGAAATGGGCAACATTGTTTTCACCCATAATGCTCAGTCCTCACCGGATACAGTGACCGTGACCGGAGACGGTGTGGTTGTGGGAGCCGAGCCGGAGATCCAGACCGTACTGGATATCCCCGATGACCAAGGTCGATGGGTGAGGGTCACCTGGTCCGCTTCGCTCCTTGACCAGCCCGGCAGTGTAATGCCCATCACCTTATATGGCGTCTGGCGGCGGCTCGATAATGAGTGCGACGGATTGTCTGGTGAGAAAGCGAGTGAATTCTTCTTTGCTGGTTTTGAAGATGTTCTGGAGGGCTGGGATTGTATGGGTACGGTGCCGGCGATTCAGGATTCGGTCTACAATTTCGTCTCGCCCACCCTGGGTGATTCGAATGCTTATGGCATCTACTACTCGGTCTTCATGATCACCGCCCATACCCAGGATCCTTATGTCTGGTTTGCCTCAGAGCCGGACAGCGGTTATTCTATTGACAACATACCACCAGAAACACCTTATGATCTTGCCGCACAAATTGCAGGCAGCGATGTGATCCTCACCTGGCAGGTTGAGTTGAGTTATCCTGATTTTTCGCACTTTGCGGTCTATCGGGATACGATTGCGGGTTTCACGCCCGGCGCAGCGAATCAGATTGGTACGAGTGAAGTGGCTGCATATACGGATAGTGCGCTGGCGGTTGGTACGTATTACTATGTGGTCTCCGCCCTGGATATCAATGGTAATGAGAGTGATTATTCCAATGAAGTTCAGGTCTTGATCACCGGTGTCAAGGAAGCCGGGGTTGGTGTTCCGGCGGTCTACGCTTTATCACAGAACTATCCTAATCCATTCAAGACCGAGACCGGCATTCGTTATCAGTTACCCCAGCCGGGTGTGGTGACGATTGCGATCTACAATGTCTCGGGGCAGCGGATAAAGACGCTGGTTGAGGAGAAAAGAGATGCGGGTCACTATGCGGTGCATTGGGATGGTCGAAGCCAGGATGGCAAGAGCGTCAGCAATGGTGTTTACTTCTGCCGGCTGGAGGCCGGTGAATACACCGCGGTGAAGAAGATACTCCTGATGCGGTAATGTAATGCAAGATAACCTGAGGCAGCTGCCGAGGTCTCCATGAAGGCCTCGGTAGGTGCTTCACGGTAGGGCTTGATGGCTGTGGCAACAAACAGGAGGTAAAATCATGAAGAGAATCGTGCCGTTATTGAAGGTGGGCGCAACTTTGCTGCTATTCGGTAGTCCTTTGTTGTTTGCTCGAGCTCCTGATACAGTCTGGACGAGGACATATGGGGGGAATAATGGAGACGTTGCAAAATCTGTAGGGGAGACCACGGATGGTGGATATATTATTGCCGGGTATACGAATTCGTATGGAGCAGGTAGCATCGACGTTTACTTGATAAGAATCGATGCAAACGGCGATACGCTTTGGACAAGAACTTATGGCGGTAGCGATGGTGAAGCGGGTGAATCCGTGCAGCAGACCACGGATGGTGGCTATATTATTGCTGGAATAGATGCATATAACGCGTATGATAGTGCCGATGTCTATCTAATTAAGGTAGATGCCAATGGTAACATGCTCTGGTCAAGGATCTTTGGCGGCGATGGTGTGGATTGGGGCCGCTCAGTGCAACAAACCTCAGATGGCGGGTACATCATTACCGGATATACAAATTCTTATGGTGCAGGTGGTTATGATGTCTATTTGATCAAAACCGATCAAAATGGCGACACTCTGTGGACTAAGACATTTGGCGGCAGCTATGGGGACTATGGCCACTCCGTTGTGCAGACGATTGACGGTGGTTATGTCATTGTCGGAGACTCCTATTCTTTTAGCACTTATCGTGATACTAAAGACATCTATTTGATTAAAACTGATATCAATGGCGACACTCTGTGGACCAGGACCTATGGTGATGAATTTACAGAGGAAAGTGGTCGGTCTGTGCAGCAGACGACAGATGATGGTTATATTATTGCTGGCTATACCAATGCATTCGGTGGCGGTAGTTATGACGTCTATCTTATTAAGACTGATAGCAGAGGCGATACACTCTGGACCAGAACTTATGGCGAGGCAGGTAGTTCATATGCAGATTTTGGGCACTCGGTGCAGCAAACAGTGGATGGTGGTTATATTATCGCGGTGCAGACGAAATCATTTGGTGGTGCGGGCAGTTATGACGCCGGTTTGATTAAAACCGATGCTAATGGCAATCTACTATGGGCTAAGGTCTACGGTGGGCAGTATCCTGATGCGGGATATTCCGTAGTTCAGACCATTGATGGTGGTTATATTCTTGCCGGGCAAGGGAATTTGTCTGGTTCTGGTGATGTTTACGTAGTCAAGACTGAGCCTGAATTTGCGGCATTTGTGGTCACACCGACTGGCCTAGATTTTGGCGATGTATCTATTGGTCTTAGCAAGAGTGATAGTGTTCAAGTGACTAATGCAGGCAATGGTGCAATATTGAACATTACTTCAGTAGTATCAGATAATGAAGTATTCGCCGTGACACCAGCGACCGGCAGTGTTAATCCAGCACAGAGCATGCAATTCTACATCACCTTTACCCCTATCGATCCCGGCGCCGTGATAGGCAACATTATTTTCGTGCATAATGCTGCTGCATCGCCGGACACTGTAACCGTGGCCGGTAACGGGGTCGTGGGGATTGACGAAACAAGAAGCTACAGCATTCCTTCTTGTTATGGCCTGACCCAGAACTATCCCAATCCCTTCAAGGTCGAGACCGGTATTCGCTATCAGTTACCCCGGTCGGGTGTGGTGACGATTGCCATCTACAATGTCTCGGGGCAGCGGGTGAGGACGCTCGTTGAGGAGCATGCTGATGCGGGTTACTATGCGGTGC
>JACUUY010000103.1 GCA_014859085.1 Caldifarciminota bacterium | reverse complement strand
GGCTTTGAACTGTCAAGCGCGCCCTTGATCATGCCCCAGCTGAACGTCGGCCTGCTTTTCGGTGCTGAACTTGCCGTCCGCTACATACCTTTCACTTTCGAAGGAACACGCATGAACTTCTTTGGTATCGGCATCAAGCAAGAATTGAATAAATTCCCCCTGTTCAAACCTATCCCCCTGCCGGTGGCAATTGCCCTGGGCGCTGCCTATCAGCGTTTCAACATCGAAAACAGAGACAGAATGGTCCTTGCCAATTCCAGCACCTGGAATTTACAGGCGCTCGTGTCGAAAAGAATAGGTCCGATCGAACCAATGCTGGGATTTGGCGTTGAGAATACACGCGTCCATTTCGATTACACGTTCGCGTATGAGATACCCGACACGATAAGCGGTATACCTTATGAACGTATTACCGTGCAACAAGAAGTCTCGGTGGCTCTCACGAGCCAGGGCCGTTACCGCACGATCGTCGGGTGCACGCTGATGTTAGGGCTTCTGCACATTCACTACAACTATAACATAGCACCCTATGCCACGCATAATGCATCCCTGGGATTCAGTTTTCGTTGAGGCCGGTCATTCATTCCCTGACACGCTGATCGGCCGCGACCCTGGAACCGCAGGCTAACGCAACCAGAGTAGGGCCAACTCAACAAGGATCAACACCAGAGCGAGGACCAGGAAGAGATTCGACAGATCGCTCCCGGCCAGGTCCCGCTGCGGGTCGATACCACTGACACCCAGAACCCGGGCGCGTTCTGGTCCCATAACCCTCAGATCACCTTCCTCGGGCAATACATTCACGGCCAGCGTTTCACCGTCGTGGAAGTGAAACCCCGGCATTGACAATTGATCTCCTGGGTGCAGCAATTCGCCGGCCGGGGTCCTGACCGTGCCTGGCAGTGTGACTACTTCGCCGACACGATATTCCTTGCGCTGCTGCCGTGTCACAAGATTGACCATGAGCCGCAGCATGACCGGCACAAAAGCGCGACTGTGCACGAAATTCGTGTGCTGCGGCGTCAAGGGGGTACTGAACACGGCAAGATTATCCCTGACGACCAGGAACGGATCGCCCCCGGACAGGCGCGCGAGCACGCCCTTTTCCGCTTCAATCCTCAGATACCCGTAGCATTGCACATCCTGCAGCGCTCCACTCTCGCCGAAGATGGCAAATACCGGATGGTCATGAGCGATCCATTCAAGAGTCACATAACCTTTGGGCAATACGGCCTCACCCAGAAGACAAGAGCCGGAAACGGATTCCCTGAGATTGGCACCGGCACCACCAGCCAGGACGACAATGAGCCCAGTGCCGGGCCGGCGCTGGAAATCAGCAAGCCTAATGAGCTCGCTCTCCGATATCTCAAGCAGACCGTTCAACACGATGACATCATGCTTCCTCAGATCGGCTGCGCCCAACGCTTCAGCGGCTTGTACGTCGAATGATCCACTTATCGCAGTCCCGGATGTCAGAACATGCTTGAGGTACGGACTGTCACCAACGAGCAAGACGCCGATCTTCTTCGGCAAGACCTTGCAGAAATAATAGACATTATCGACCAGCAGGCTGTCATCGAATATCCTTACCTCGCCGGTAAGCGATTGCGCCGGCAGGTCAAGATCGAAGCTGCCTTCGGCAAACGGCTCAAGACGGCATTCACGTTCGGAATAATGCTCGCCGCTCGCGACGCCGATCCGGCCGGACCACGTCCGCGACGAGTAGCTGCTCAGGGTTATCTGCAGCGTGTACTCATCCTGCGCGACCGTAACCGGATCTTTCAAAGCAACGGCCGAGATCCCGATATTCGTGCCTGTAGAAACCTGAACCCAGTAGTAATTACCCTTACCATTGTCTGCTGACTCGACCGGGAAGTCCCTGAAATTCACCGCCTGGCCGTCGCCAACATAGACATAGTCGATCTCGTGCTTCGCTTCCCGGGACGGCTCACTGGCCAGTGATTTAGCGATGCTTCCGCCACGGTAGGTCAATCTCAATCTTTCCACGCTGTCGAGTGCGTCATTCTTCGTCTTCCAGGTGCCAAGGACCCTGTCGCGCTCCGAGCACAACGGTACGATAAGAAACTCCGAATCCGATGAATAGCGCGCTACGACCTGCTGCGCAAGTTTCTTCATGCGCTTAAAATTGTCGCCGTATGCCATGCTGTAGGAATTGTCGAGCACCAGGTACACCGAGGACAGCCGGCCGATCGCAAACAGCCGGCTCTTCAACACTGGCCGCGCGAGACCCAAGAATAGAAAGATAATGAACAGACACCGCGCGGTCAGGATCAATAACTCACGCAGTCTGAGCCAGCCGAACCGCTGCGCTTCGGACGCCCTCAGGAACCGGAGCGTCGGGAACGCCATTTTTCTGAGCCTCCTCCGATACCAGAGATGAATGAGTACCGGCACGGCCGCAAGGGCAGTGCCGAGCAGAAACCACGGGCTCTGAAACATCATTTCAATCTTACCCGTTTCTGGAGGTAGGCTATCAAAGCCTTATCATAAGGCGTGTTCGTGTAAAGGACCGTATGGTCGATCCGGGATTCCAGTAAAGAATCATGGCAGAAGTCGAGGAATTCTTTGAACCGTTCCCGGTAGCGGCGCTGGACCAACTGCGGAGTCACGATCATCTCTCTACCGTCCTCGAGGTCCGCAAAGACCGCGGACTCGTTGAATGGAAATTCGACCTCATCCCGGTCGAGGATCTGGAACACGATGATCTCGTGTTTGCGGTACCGAAAAGAACGCAGCGCGCGCAGGACGCCATCCGGGTCATCGAGCAGGTCCGAGAGCACGATCACCAGTCCCCGCCTTCTCATTTTTTGCGCCAGTTCAAAAAGCACTTCGTTCAAGTTTGTTTCACCGCCTGGCCTTGCTTTTTCGATCGCCCTCAGAATCAGCATGAATTTGGCGCGCCGCGCCGAAGGCGGGATGATCTCATCTATCCGGCGGTCAAAAGTGGCAATACCGACGCTGTCCTTCTGCCTGTGAAGCAGGTAGGCAAGGCTCGCGCCAAGATATTTCGCGTACTCCAATTTGCTGATCTTCTTTCCATAACCCATTGACCCGCTTTTGTCGAGCAGAATGTACGCCCGGAGATTTGTCTCCTCCTGGTATTCCTTGATGTAAAAGCGGTCGCTCCGGCCGTAGACTTTCCAGTCGGCCCTCTTGAGCTCGTCACCGGGCATATATTGACGGTAGTCGGCGAACTCCTGGGAAAAACCCTTGAACGGGCTGGAATGGAGGCCACTCAAGAAACCCTCGACCACCAGCCGTGCTTTGAGGTCCAGACGCGAAATCCGGGCTAAGACCTCAGGATCGAGATATTTTCTTGAAGTATTCAAAGGTTTCTAGTATTCCATCTTCTATTTTGGTGCGGGGGCGCCAATCGATCTGCGAGCAGGCACGGCTGAAGTCAAGCACGCTCCTCAGAACTTCACCCGGCCGCGGCTCGTCGTGCTTGTGTTCAACCTCCTGGCCGAGGATCAAAGAGAATATGGCGATGAGATCATTGACGCTCGTCTCAACACCGGTCCCTATGTTGAACGTGTTCGAACTGCAGTTCAGAGCGCGGATATTCGCTTCAACCACGTCAGCCACGAAGACATAATCCCTGGTCTGCCGGCCGTCGCCATAGACCGTGCACGATACATTCTTCAGGATACAATCGGTGAATATACTTATCACGCCGGCTTCACTCTTGCTGATCTGTCTGGGTCCATAGACATTACTGTAACGCAGAATGACGTAGTCGAAACCGCACAGGCGGGCGAAGGTGGTTACGTATGTCTCCGCCGCGGCTTTAGATACCCCATAAGGTGACAGCGGATTCATCGCGGCACTTTCGCTTATCGGAATATCATCCGGCTCGCCGTACACGGCGCCGCCGCTCGAAGCAAATACGAATCTTCTGATCCGGTATTTCCGGGCAAGGCTCAACAGATTCAGCGTGCCGAGGACGTTGATCTTTGCATCAAACAACGGGTCTTCAACCGACGTCCTGACATTTATTTGAGCCGCATGGTGATTGACCAGATCAAATTTCTCGGCGCTGAATATCGCCTGAAGGTCGCTGTTTATGTCTTCTTCGCAGAATTTCGCGGCAGGGTTCAAATTACCGATGCTGCCCGTCGACAGGTTGTCGATCACAACCACGTCGTGACCACCGGCCACATAGGCGTCGACGACATGCGAGCCGATGAATCCACAGCCACCGGTGACAAGGATCTTCATTCTTATGCTACTCTGATCTTCCAGCCAGTGTTTCGATCTTCTTCTCCAGTTCGTCGATCCTGGTCTTCAACTTCTCCTTTTCCGCCTTGGCGATCTTCACGCGGACCCGGATCAGCAGGAAGATCACGATACCCAACAACACCACCTGTGGAATGATCACCGGCAAATATCCCCTGAGAACACCGAACAGGAGCGTTACAAATGCCATGATCAGCACTGATACCAATCCTTCAACCATCGTTCCTCCCTTTCACATGCTCTGCCGGAGCGCTTCTACAGTTTGCCGCGCACGATCTCTTTGACTCTCATAAGGCGGGTCAAGTCGCCCCTTTCGATCTCGGACAATTTCAGGTTGATGAATCTTATCGTTTCATCGATCGCCGGAATGAGTATGTATTCGAGGGCATTGACCCGGCGCCTCGTCTTCTCGATCTCGTTCGCGAGCAGCTCGAGGGTCTTCTCTAATTCAGCGAGTTCCAGGAGCCGCGAAATGAGCCGGTCGATCTTCATCAGGGCCAGGTCAAGATCCCCGGAAGTCGAAAGGAAACCGTAGCCGATGAGCTGGCCCGATATCTTCGAAGAGAATCTCGGGATCTTCAGGTTCAGGATGCGCTCGGCGCCGTACTCGATATCGATCTTCTTGGTTTTCGCCAGCAATGCCTCATCGGTCGCTCTGGGCGCCTGCTTGCTTGAGGCAAAATAGAAATCGCTGAAGGCGCTCCTCAATTCCTCCTCTATCCCCACGCGGAGTTCCCGTATCCGGTAGACGAACTGAAGGATCCGGCGCATCAATTCGTCCTGCTTGTCCTTGAGCAGCTTGTGCCCGCGCCGCGCCACGCCACCCCGCCGCTTAAGATAGAGCAGCTGCATTCTGGTCGGCGGTATATCAAGCTTCATATTCCATGCCGGTCATGACGTTTTCTTGTCGTAGTATCTCTTCAGAAATTCATCCCGCACCCTCTTCATTTCGTTACGCGGGACCATGCGCAGCAAGTCCCAGCCAAGGTCGAGGGTCTGCTCGATCGTCCGATCTTCATACTCACCCTGAGATATGTACCGTTCTTCGTATTCCAGTGAGAATTTCAGGTAGATCTTATCCAGGTCGGACAAAGCGGCTTCACCCAGGATCACCGCAAGCTCGGCCGCTTCCTTGCCGCGCGCATAGCATGCGATCAGCTGATTGAACAGGTCGGCGTGATCCTCCCGCGTCTTTCCCTTGCCGATCCCCTTGTCTTTGAGTCTTGACAATGACTGCTGGACATCGACCGGCGGTGATACTTTCTTGCGGTGGAGCGCGCGCGACAGGATGATCTGCCCTTCGGTTATATAACCGGTAAGGTCCGGAATCGGATGGGTTTTATCGTCTTCCGGCATGGACAATATCGGGATCAACGTGATCGATCCCTTCTTTTCCTTGATACGGCCGGAACGTTCATAGATGCTGGCAAGGTCGGTGTACAGATAACCGGGATATCCCCGGCGGCCCGGGATCTCTTTGCGCGCCGCCGAGATCTCACGCAGGGCTTCGGCGTAATTAGTCATATCCGACAACACGACGAGAATGTGCAGACCTTTGGTGAAAGCCAGGTACTCGGCGACCGTGAATGCGACCCTCGGCGTCGAGATCCGCTCGATCGCCGGGTCGTCCGCGAGATTGAGAAAGAGCACGACGCGCTCCAGGGCGCCGGATTTCGTGAAGTCCTGAATGAAGAAATTCGCTTCCTCAAACGTGATGCCCATCGCGCCGAAGACAACGGCGAACTCCTGCTCTTTGCCCGGCACTTTTGCCTGCCGGACGATCTGGGCCGCGACCCGGTTGTGAGGCAACCCCGAACCGGAAAAGATCGGCAACTTCTGGCCCCGCACGAGGGTATTGATGCCGTCGATCGACGATATGCCGGTCTGAATGAACTCGTTGGGATAATCACGGGCGGTCGGATTGATCGGTGCGCCGTTCACATCGAGCATTGCTTCGGGGATTATCGCTGGTCCGCCATCCCGGGGACTGCCCAGGCCATCGAAAACCCGGCCGAGCATCTCCGTGCTGACGCCGATGCTGAGCGTCCGGCCGAGGAACCGGACCCGGCAGTTCTCCACGTCGATCCCGGTCGAACCTTCAAAGATCTGAACGAGAGCCTTGTCCCGGTCAACTTCGAGGACGCGGCCGCGCTTCTTGTCTCCGGTTCCGGTGTAGATCTCGACCAGCTCTTCGTATTTCGCACCGTTCACCCCTTCGACGAGCAAAAGCGGACCGGCAACGGTTGATATGCTGCGATATTCCTTAATCATGCTCTTTCCCCTTCTCCTTGTCTCCCCGTCTCCGGGTCTCCTTTAGTCAGCCGCTCGAACTCCTGGGTCAGTTCCTCCTTGAGTGCGGCGATCGCGTCCACTTTCGACTCTTCAAGATACTTCATCCGTGCGATCTTATCGCGGATGTCCATCTTTACGATATCCTGGAAAGTAACGCCCCTTTTCAAAGCTTCACGCGACTTGTTATAGTTGAACATGCACACCGAAAGCATTGCGTACTGCTTCTTGAGTGACGCAAAGGTATCGATCTCATGGAAGGCATTCTGGTGCAGGAAATCCTCCCGCAGCGAACGCGCTCCTTCGAGGATAAGCCGGTCCTCGGGCGACAGCGCATCGACGCCGATGAGCCGGACGATCTCCTGAAGTTCGGCTTCCTGCTCGAGCAGTTTCATCGCATCTCTCGACAGTTCAGTAAAATCCTTTGCCGTCGATTTGTTCAGGTCCCCGGCAAGGTCATCGACGTACAGTGAATATGAATTAAGCCAGGAGATCGCCGGAAAGTGGCGCTGGTATGCAAGTTTGTCCTCGAGACTCCAGAAGACCTTGACCACGCGCAGCGTCGCTTGAACGACCGGATCCGAGAGGTCGCCGCCGGGCGGCGATACCGCACCGACCACGCTCAGCGCGCCCTCGCCCGCCGTCTTGCCCAGCGTCTTCACCCGTCCGGCCCTTTCATAGAAAGAACTCACGCGCGCCGCCAGGTATGCCGGATATCCTTCTTCACCCGGCATCTCTTCGAGACGTCCCGATATCTCGCGCATTGCTTCGGCCCACCGTGAAGTGGAATCCGCCATCACGGCAACCGAGTAACCCATATCCCGGAAGTATTCGGCGATCGTGATGCCGGTATAGACCGATGCCTCACGCGCGGCAACCGGCATGTTCGAAGTGTTGGCGATCAGCACCGTTCTTTTCATGAGCGGCTCGCCGGATCGCGGGTCTTTGAGCTCGGGGAACTCGAGCAAGACATCGGTCATCTCGTTGCCCCGCTCACCGCAGCCTATGTAGACGATAATCTCGG
>JACUUY010000102.1 GCA_014859085.1 Caldifarciminota bacterium | reverse complement strand
CGCTGTCCGCGATCTGCCCGTAGACATGATTTCCGTTGAAATCCCAGTTGCCGTCCAGATCACTGTAGTACAGATCACTGGGCAGGCTGTCACCGTCGGGCCCACCGGCATATACGTACCTTGCTTTGCGCGTCGGCACGATGTTCTGACCCGTGGTCCGATAATCTCCGGAACCGCCCAGCAGAACATAGATCGTGCCCCAATTGTCCCGTGCATCAATAATGAAATTGCGCACCTTCTCAGCCAGGTCATAACCCGTATAATTGCTGTTGATCCAGGCCATATCGACGACCGTTGCCGGCACGCCTTTTTTCGTCTTCCACGCGGCGAGGCGGGCGAACACGGTGTCCATGGGCGGCGCGCTGACGACCACATATTCGAAATAGCCGGGCGGCACGGTCACCGGCCGTGCGGCCTTGCCGAGCCGCGGAGCGAATCTTGCCACGTCATCCGGATTGACGACGATGGCGCGTGCGCCGTTGCCGAAGACGTCGCGCTGCCGGTCCGTGGCGATGACATCCGCCACCCGGTTCTCCTGATATGTTATCTCGTACGTGATATGTGTCGCCAGCTCGAGTCTGCCCGTCGCCGGTGTGTAGCGCAACGGGAAGACCTCGACGTGAGCGATCCGGTAGCCGTTCATGTTACCGGTGCCGCCGTTCTTGATCGTCACTTCGGGAAACGGCTTGTGCCACGAGTAGATCTCGGGATCGGGTGGATACACTTCGGGTTCAAAGATCCGGCCCGGCATCGGCAATGGCACGTCGGGCTGCGCCGGAACGATGACGTAATCGCCCGGGATCTCCTGCCATTCCGCCTCGACGATCCTGACATCCGACAGCACGGCGCCGGCCGGAATAACCAGCTTCTGCACGACGCGCGGCATGCGCGGCGCGCCCGGAAGCACCAGAACCGTGTGTCCTTTGATCTCAACAACGTCCTGCCCGTCGGCCTTGTAGAACACCAGATCCTGCGCCGAAAGATCCAGCGTTCTCGTGATCGTGCCGGCAAACAACGGCATGACAATGAGACAGAAGACGACCAATAATTTCTTCATTATCACCTCGCTTTTCGGGTTGTAAGACGGTTTTCCTGAATTACGGCGTAAACTTATTAGATCACCCTGCCGATCCGGCCGAGCCGGATCGACTTCCACTGCCAGATCTTAAAGACCTCAAAGAGACTCGTGACCTCACCGCCCGGGTCAAAAGAGAAATAGACGAACAACGGCTTACCCTTGAGGTATCTTTTGTGCAGCGGCCCCCAGAATCTCGAATCCGCCGAATTGTCACGGTTGTCGCCCATGGCAAAGACACAATCCCGGGGCACGACCACCGGCCCGAAATTATCCCGCACCTGATAGCCGATCAGATCGGCAAGCTGTGCCTTCTCCCATTTTTCCTGATAGGTCGTGCCTTCGGCAAGAACGCCGCGGATCGTTACCCGGTCGCCATGGCGCACATATTTTTCATCCACCTTGGAACCGTTGACATAGAGGATCTTGTCGATTATCTGGACCGTATCCTGCTCCACGGCTACGCAGCGCTTCACGAAATCCTTGTTCTCGAAGGGATACCTGAAGACGATGATCTCACCGCGTCTGGGCTTCCGGCCCGGGATGATCGGAATCTGCTGCGTCGAGAAGGGTATCGGTATCTTGACGCCGTATAGAAACCGGTTCACGAGCAGGGCGTCGCCGATCAGCAAGGTCTTCTCCATGGAACCAGTCGGAATGACAAAAGCCTCAACGAATATGGCGCGCAGTATCAAGACAAATATGATGACGCTGGCCCAGGTGTAGATCTCGCGTTTGAGTTTGCCCTTCACGGCAAAAAGTATATCGGCCAGTACTCAAAAGTCAATAGTGAAATACCGTGCCTGACCGATAAGCGGAGCAGCAAGAAGAACGCGCGTTCCCCCATGTGTGTATCCCGAGCTCCTTCTGGTATCCAGTATCGAGGATCCAGCATCTAGTATCGAGTGTTGAAGCTCTTGACTTCAATGCGATTATCGATAGAATAATCAATGTTCGAAAACGGGCGGTTAGCTCAGCCTTGGTTAGAGCGTCTGCTTGACATGCAGGAGGTCACCCGTTCAAGTCGGGTACCGCCCATTCGTGCGCATGCACGTTGTTCTACCTCGTCAGGATCGGCCGGAAAAAGGTTAGCGTGGAAACCGTACTCGACCTCCTGGTAAAGATCCAGAATCTCGATGACGAAATAGAAGACAACGAGGCGCAGCTAACACAGATTCCCCGGGATACAGCAAAATTAGAGAAACAGATCGCCGCGCGCGAGGAGGATTTGAAGAACGCCGAAACGCGCATTCTGGAGATCAAAAAGAATTACAAGATGAAAGAGATCGAGATCGCCGACAACGAAGACAAGGTCGCCAAACTTAATGCCCAGACCTTCGCGATCAAGACCAATGAAGAATACCGGGCCGTGCTCAACGAGATCGATTTCCTCAAGCAGCGGAACAAGGAGATCGAGGACGGGATGATCGATCTGATGGAGGAAGAAGAAAAACTCAAGAATTCGATCGACCGGATGCGCGCCGAGACTGGGGAATTCACGGCCCGTACGCGGGACAGCATTGCCGCCCTGAAGCAGAGGATCGGCGAGTTGACAAAAAGGCAGGGAGAAGCCCGGGCCGCCTTCGACCGCGATTTTGACCAGATGCCCGAGGATGCGAGAAACCTGTATGCACGGGTGACGAAGGTGCGGGACAAAGCGGTCTGTTCGATCGTCGACAATACATGCACCGGGTGTTTCGCGAATTTGACGCACCAGTTCCTGAACGAATTGAAGAAACGCAACAAGATACTGCTCTGCGACAACTGCGGCCGGATCCTCGTATATACGGGTTCGCGCGCATAATCAATGGCCTCTCCCACACGAGCGCAAACATGTATATTCGTCGATGGTTCATCACGGGGGAACCCCGGGCCTGCGGGGATCGGCGTCGTCGTCTTTGATGCCGGGAGCGAAGAAGTGTCAGCCGAAATTTCCACGTATATCGGCATAACGACGAACAACGTTGCTGAATACGAGGCTGTGATCCATGCCCTGAAGTGGATGAAGGATTCGAGCGTGCGGTGCGCGGTCATAAAACTCGATTCGGAACTCGTGTACCGGCAGCTGACCGGCAAGTACCGGGTGAAATCTCCGCACATCGCCCTGCTCATGAAGCGACTCTCGGTGCTCAGATCCGAGGTCGGGGAAGTGAAGTTCATGCTGATCCCGCGCGAAGAAAACAAACTTGCGGATCGCCTCGCTCAGAAAGCATCGAAGAGAGTCAAACCCAAGCGGGCGCATTTCAGGCAACTCCCGTTACGCTGAACATGCCCGGTTCGCGCGAGATAAACGCACCAAGGATCCTCATCGGCGGCTATCTCGGCATCATCGCCATTGGTACGATCCTGCTCCTGCTGCCCGTATCGACTACCAAAGGGATAACCTTCATCGATTCACTGTTCACCGCCTCTTCGGCGCTATGCGTGACCGGATTGATCGTGAAGAACACCGCGCTCGATTTCACGCTCTTCGGCAAGGGTGTGATCCTTGCTCTCATCCAGATCGGAGGGCTCGGTTACATGACCCTGTCGACGACCTTCTTTTTCTTCATCGGCCGAAAGATATCCCTGCGCGACCGGCTGCTCTTCAGGGAATCGATCAACCTGCTCACGCTCGATAACCTGCGCCGCTTTGCCTGGCGTGTGTTTCGGATAACGATCATCGTCGAACTCCTGGGTACGCTCTTCCTCTACTCTGCTTTTGCCCAGAGGTTCGCGCCGCCCGTTGCTTTTGGCCACGCGTTCTTCCACTCGGTCTCGGCATTCTGCAACGCGGGTTTTTCAACCTTCTCCGAGAACATGACCCTGTTTTCCCATTCGACCGCGGCGCCGCTGACGTTGGCGGCGTTGTTTATATTCGGCGGCATCGGTTTCGTAGTAATATCCGACCTTTATGCAACGTTCGTCAAAAAGCAGAAAAAGAAACTTGCCTTGCACACGGTGATCGTGCTCAGGACCACGGCCGCCCTTATTGTCCTCGGCACTCTCCTCATCCTCCTCGTCGAGCACGACCGCGCGCTCCTGGGCCTGCCCCTGCACCGCATGCTCGTGCACGCCTTCTTCCAGGCGGTGACCCCGAGGACCGCTGGTTTCAATACGCTATCGATCGCCCTGTTCTCGCCCGTAACCCTCGCCCTGCTCATGGTCTTCATGTTCATCGGCGCCTCACCGGGCGGCACGGGCGGCGGCATAAAAACGACGACCTTCGCCCTTCTTCTCCGGTGGGCCAGGGAACTCATGCTCGGCCGGTACGGCAAGGATATTACGACCCGGAGAAAAAGCATCCCGGTTGAACAGGCGCAGCGGTCTTTTCTCCTGTTCACGCTGGCCGGCTTCACCATCGGGTCGGCATTCTTCCTCATCATGCTCATTGACAACCAGGTACCGCTCAAAGTTCTCTTCGAGATCTTCTCCGCTTTCGGCACGGTCGGACTATCCCTCGGCTCTTCTATCAATCCCTTTTGCAGTTTTGTCTATGACCTCTCGGCGCTCGGCAAACTCATCATTATCTCGGTCATGATCGCTGGCCGCGTGGGGACCCTGACGATCAGCAGCGCGCTCCTCAAACCCCATCCGCTGGAATACTCTTATCCTGAGGAACCGATCGTCATTGGCTGACGTGGCTGATCGACCGACCGAGTCACAGGCATCTGCTCTCATCAACGCAAACTGTGTCGACTTTGCACGGCGCAGGATCGAGCCGTGCACCCTGTTCATCGAGCGCGGCGTGATCGTCAAAAAAATGGACGGCCGGAATTGCCGGATAAGGTCCATTCCCACGGTCGATCTCGGCGGGCAGTACGTGATACCGGGATTCATCGACGGACACACCCACCTCGTTCCAGAAGGCATCGGGATGCAGCGGCTTGACCTGGGCCGCTGCCGCAGCCTGGACAAGTGTTTCCAGAAGATCACCGCGAATATTGGTAAGAGCGAATTCGTCTTTGCTTCTAGTTGGGACGAGACGACATGGCGGCGCGGCCGGGTCACCGAGCTCGACCGGACGGCGCTCGACCGGCTTTCAACAACGACGCCAATCATCATGCGTCGCGTCTGCGGGCACTGCGCGGTCGTCAATACCGCGGCATTGCGCCGCATCCCGGATCACTGGAAAATCGTCGACCGCAAGCGAGGGTACCTCTACGAAAACGTTGCGCTCAATCTCAATGAGATCTTCGTGCCGGGCGAGGACATGCTCGTGAAAGCGGTCCGGCTCGCGACAACAAAAGCACTGCGTCTCGGCATTACGTCGGTTCATGAGATCTCGCAACCGCGTTACCTTCGCGTTTTGCAGAAGGAACGCAACAGGCTCAACGTGCGGTTCTCGGTCTATCTCACCGAGAAACATCACGAACATGCCGTGCAGACAGGATTGAGGAGCGGCTTCGGCGATGACTGGATCAGGTTTGCCGGGACCAAGGTCTTCATCGACGGATCGCTGGGCGCGCGCACCGCCGCGCTCGCCCGTCCATACGCCGGTTCGCGAATGCGCGGTAACATCCTCATGCCAATGTCGCGCCTGCGCCGGATCGTCCGGAGCGCTGAAGATTGCGGTGTACAACTTATGATCCATTCGATCGGCGACCGGGCGACCGAGGCCACCCTCCAAGTACTCAAAGACAACATCGCCAGGCAGAACCAGCTGCGGCACCGGCTCGAGCACCTGGAGCTGCTCAGCCGCGAAGCGATCGACGATCTCCGCCGATTCAATATAATCGCTTCGATGCAGCCGAATTTTGTGCGCCGCTGGCAGCACCAAGGCAGCCTCTACGAGAAAGTGATCGGAGAACGGTACCTGGGGATGAACTGCTTCAGATCGATCCTCGAGAGCGGCGTCCGGGTCGTCTTCGGCTCGGACTGCATGCCGCTCGGGCCGCTGTACGGCATCGAAGGCGCAGTCCTCCACCCGTCGAGCTGCGGCCGGTTGGACACGGCGACCGCCTTCCGCTTGTACACTGAGGCTGGCGCCTATGCTACCTTTGACGAAACAAGAAAAGGCAAATTGCAGGCCGGATACCTCGCCGACCTCGTGGTTCTCGATAAGAACCCGCTCGAAGAGAAGAACCTGACCGGATTGAAGATCAATGCGGTCATGGTCGGCGGAGAATTCGGCTATGTAGGCGGCACATTCGCGGCCCGGAAGAAATGAAGAAACACTTAAGGAAACTCGTCTGGATCTTCTCAAAGGCCTATAAGAAGTTCAATGCTGACCGCTGTCCGCTCCTTGCTTCGGCCCTGGTGCACGCGACGACCTTCAGCATCTTCCCCTTGTTCCTGATGCTCCTTTCGGCATCCCTCTTCATCCTCGGCTCGTCCGAAGGCGTCATCGACCGTATAATGCCGGTCATCAGACAGGTCTTTCCGGTCGGCATCGACGAAATAGTCCGTAACATCACGGCCATAAGACACACGTCGATAACCGTGGCCGTGATCGGTCTAGTCGGATTCCTGTGGGCGTCGGCCAGCATGTTCCGGGCGATCGAGTCGACGATGAACGTGATATGGAAAGTGAAGAAAGACCGGCCATTCTTCCGCAAATCCCTGATCACGATGGGCTCGGTTTTTCTCGTCTTCGTCGGCCTGGTCGCGTCGGTCGGCATGACGTTCTGGGCGCGAGCCGCCGGCGCGAGCGGCGTGACACAATTCCTGCCGGTCATGAGTTTCTTTGGCAGCATTCTGCTCTTCGGTCTCGTCTTCAAGATCTTTCCGAACCGGCCGGTGCGCTGGCGGGATGCCTTCTTCGGCGCGTTGTTCACCGCCGTATTCTGGGAGATCGCAAAGCATCTCTTTTCGGTATACATAATAAGGATCATTGACTACTCCAGACTCTACGGATCCCTATCGGCGATCGTCATCCTGTTCCTGTGGCTGTACTATTCGGCCTACATCTTTCTCTACGGCGCCGAACTCTCCTACGTCCGCGCCCGGCGGAAATACCTCAAATAACCCCCCTCGGGGGTAAACTCTAAATCACAAATCATAAATCCGAAACAATATCAAAATTCCAAATTCAAATGTCCTAAACTGGTGTTCAGGGATCTTGGTTGCCGGCATTGTCCGCGGCATCGATTGAGATCGCCGCGCGGTCATGACTGACCATTAGATCGGCTGCATTCGAGATCCGAACCTCCAAGTTCCAGGCAAATCATGAACACCAATATCCAAACCTGGACAGGGATGAAGCAAATGCGGGGTAAGCTCGAAAATAGCATGCGAAATCCGTGCTGGACATTTTCAACTGGCATCATCTCGGGTCTTGACAAATAGTGATATTCTCTTATCATTACGGCAGAAAAGGAAGTGCTTGTGAAGATCCAGAGCGGCATGGTAGATGGTGGTATACGTCCATTCGTTCACAAAAAACACGGCGGACACGCGGTTGTTACTAACGTTGGAATCTCCATTAAGATGCGACGTAATTTGAAGAACCTGGCCTCTTACGCTAATACTGACCACTTGTCCTCAGGGATCATGATGAAACGAGTGATTCTACCGGTGTTGATTCTATTGGTCTTTCCTGGCCCGGTTTA
>JACUUY010000244.1 GCA_014859085.1 Caldifarciminota bacterium | reverse complement strand
CATACTGGCAAACGAATATGGACATGCTTCAATCTGATTCAGGTCTTGTGATCAAGGACTGGGGAGTCAAGACGAACCTCTCGGCAAAAGGCGAGGTCGGCGACCGCCCCCCCACGTGCGTCGGCCGCACCGCGCGGATTAACGCTTCCGTTTTCGCGCGCGGTTGCGTGATCGAAGGCGAAGTGACGAATTCAGTACTCTCGCCCGGCGTCAAAATCGGCCGGGGCGCACGGGTCATCGACTCGATCATCTTCCACGACACGTCGATCGGCGCGGGCGCCAGCGTCGAGCGCAGCATCATCGACAAGCAGGTCACGATTGGCAATTCGGCCCGCATCGGCCGGACCACGCCTGACAATATACCCCCGGCGCACGTTCTCGCCGGGATATCAGTCATCGGCAAAGGCGCTGACATCGCACCCGGCGTCGACATCGGCCGCAACTGCGTCATCCATCCGGATGCCCGCGTGCGCTCCAGCGTAGATGGCAAGTGAATGACACGACCGTGTTTCGACGTGTCTCTTACCTCTTGACATTCTTTTCTTTTTGAATATAATAAAATGATTAGAGAATAAGAATACTTGATCTTTGAAAACTTACCTCGTAAGTAGTTTCCAGGACATTGAGTCCAAAAGTCAAATTCCTTCTATATGGAGGGTTTGATCCTGGCTCAGGACTAACGCTGGCGGCGTGTCTTAGACATGCAAGTCGAACGGGTTGCTGTTCTGTAGCAATACAGAATAGCGCTAGTGGCGAACGGGTGAGTAATATAAAAGTAACCTACCTCAGAGTGGAGCATAATTCTGCGAAAGTGGAACTAATTCTCCATATTATCCATGCACATTAGTGTTTGGATGAAAGGCTTCGGTCGCTCTGAGCGGGGCTTTTATTCTATCAGCTTGTTGGTGAGATAACAGCCCACCAAGGCGATGACGGATAGGGGGTGTGAGAGCATGACCCCCCACATGGGAACTGAGACACGGTCCCAACTCCTACGGGAGGCAGCAGTCTAGAAATTTGGGCAATGGGCGAAAGCCTGACCCAGCGACGCCGCGTGAGGGATGAAGTCTTTCGGGATGTAAACCTCTGTTGAGGGGGACGATAATGACGGTACCCCTCGAGGAAGCCTCGGCTAACTCCGTGCCAGCAGCCGCGGTAATACGGGGGGGGCAAGCGTTGTCCGGAATCACTGGGCGTAAAGGGTGTGTAGGTGTCCTGATGGGTCAGGTGTGAAATCTTACCGCTCAACGGTAAAATGGCACCTGAAACTATTGGGATTGAGGACATGAGGGGAGAGTGGAACTCGCGGTGTAGCGGTAGAATGCGTGGATATCGCGAGGAAT
>JACUUY010000101.1 GCA_014859085.1 Caldifarciminota bacterium | reverse complement strand
TGTCCCAAACTCAGTCACGCTCATGGTATCAGCCCGATCAAAATTAGGTAGTGCCTTGATTATCATCTCGACTCTTATCTCATGTAGACAATCGATAACTTCTTGAGGCGCTATCACCTCATCTATGGTTGCAGAGTCTTTTCCTGCAGGCATCTGCAAAACATCAGACTCGAACAGAACAAGAACCTCCTGTTCCACAGATGCCCAGAGACACAGCGGTAGTAGGAACGCTACCCATAACGTTCTAATGCTTAATATACACTTCATCTTTCCTCCTATTCTCTGACAAAGGTTAATTGCCTTTTGCCTGTGCCATCTGCATTCATCACCCACAACTGCCCGTCACCTGCCTCTTCACTACCCCAGTAATCGTATTTGACATAGGCAATCTTTGAACCATCCGGGCTCCACACAGGATATACACCGCCATCGTCGGTTAACCTCTTGAGACCACTGCCATCGCGATTGATCACATAGACATTGTAGTTTTCACAAAGGGAATCGGTTCTGTATTCAAAGAGTAGCTTGCTACCATCCGGGGAAAAGGATGGAACAGAAAATATTGGTCCAGCTGAATAGGTTAAGGGCAGGGGCAGCTCCTTCAAGATTGTGCCATTGGTATCCGCGATGACGAGTGGTGTCGGCTGAAACGGGTATACCATGCAAACCAACTCCTTTCCATCAGGTGACCAATCTGCTTTCCAGCCCGCCCTCAATACGGGATGAAGATCAGTGCCATCAGCATTCACCATCCAGATCCCGCCCGAATCTGAGTAGTAGCACGCATATACGATCTTACTGCCGTCTGGATTATAGCGCGGGTTAGACTTTACCCAGGAACGAGGAATAACAATAGTGTCAATGACATTGATGAGACAGCCACCCGCAATGATACTGTCGCCGTTTGGATGATAGTCAGGGCTGAAGAATGCATAGTGCATGAACATCCTGAGATTACTGCCGTCAGCATTGATGAACCAGAAGCCGGTTGAATCAATAATGAAATCATATTCATTAAAGAAGGTATCCCATTTTACCGGAGTATACATAAATGCAATGGTTGAACCATCAGGACTCCAGGCGAGATCACCAGTACACCATTTAGGTAATGTTGGCTCTGGTCTTTCCTCTTTGGTGCAGTTTAGCATCTGGAGACATACGATGACCGAATAGAAAAGAATGGGATTCTTACCCATAACTCCTCCTTGTATCTAACGCAATCTTTCTTGCAGGTAAATTATATAAAAGGGCGGTATATATATAGGCATCTCCAAATCGAGTTTTGGTTTTCATAATCTACCTTTTTATCTTATAATAATAAAAAATACTTGTCTGTCAAGACCTAAAATGAAACGGGATCAAAATTCCTGGGACAGATTTTAATCACGGGCGTGAACGCCCTACTCCAAAAAAGATATAACTTTTGCTATTTTATGACTTTTTTTCTTAGGATTTTATAGACTGGCTATTATTCCAGAATTGCTACTCGGTGATTCCGATCACCTTCAACATGAAAGAATACTCGAAGGCGACGTCTCTCAGATAATCATACCTGCCCGACGGTCCACCATGACCTGCGCCCATATTTGTTTTGAGCAACAGAAGATTATCGTCGGTTTTTAGAGCCCTCAGCTTCGCGGTCCACTTTGCAGGTTCCCAATAGCCCACCCTCGGATCGTTGAAGCCGGCGGTAATCAACATATTTGGATAATCCCTGGCAGCCACATTGTCGTAGGGGGAATAGGATTTCATGTATCGATAGAATTTCTCTTCAAAGGGATTGCCCAGTGCGGTATATTCGACCACGGTCAGAGGAATCGATGGGTCCAACATCGTATTGATGACATCGACAAACGGAACATCCGCCACCACCGCATGGAACAATGCCGGTTCCATATTAGTCACTGCCCCGATCAGCAAGCCGCCGGCGCTGCCGCCGGAGATTACCAGTCCACTGTTGGTGGTATATTTCTCGCTGATCAAATGCCGGGCGCAAGCGATGAAATCAGTAAATGTATTGATCTTTTGAAGGAACTGGCCCTGCTTGTGCCAGGACTTACCCATCTCACCACCGCCTCGCACATGAGCGATCGCGTAAACAAACCCGCGATCCAGCAGACTGAGACGGTTGGATGAAAAAAGCGGGAGTGGGGTCAAATCTTTGCATTTTGTATACGGTTTCTTAACTTAATCTCAGCTTTCTTGTATATCTCTCTCACTTCTGAGCTCTTTCTCATTTTCCCCTTAAATCGTTTGCGCAGGTGATGTACTGAAACATAATCTATATCACCGATTAATCTTCCTATCTGTGCTTGAGTTATTTCACTATATTTATATAAAAGTTCTGCTACCATCCCTCTTACTTCACCATTAACCCCACGTCGCTGCAATGTCCCCTTTCTGATCCCACATTCCCTGATCAACATTCCTATTACCTCCTCTGGCTCCAATGTTTTAATCACAATATCTCGATACGACGGCTGTTCACGTACTGACGCCCGTTTTATATATTTCTTCGCTTTTGCTACAAATTCATCATCACCCAAGATAATCCTACTTTTAACCTTCTTAAATGGATTACCCATATCTTTTTTTATCCCATCTAATACAAACTTCCGGTACCCACGACGATCTCCAACCATGGATAATATCAAACCGTATTCAATATCTTTAACTGCCTTTTTCTCATCCAGATAACCATGCACACTGCTCCATTGATATTCTTTTATATACTGCCATTGCTCCCGGTATCCTAATCCCCTTAACTTCATCACTCTCACACAGTTCAAATGTAAATAACGGGATACCTCTAACAAATAATTGTCCCCATCTATTAAATATGCCTCATATCTACCCTGATATAAATTACCATTACGATGATGACGCCAATTAAACCAGCCGGTATACCGAATATTAAAATGACGCATAAATTCCGCACAATTCCCTTTTCTCGTCTGGATCAACAAGTGGAAATGATTGTTCATCATGATGTAAGCATACAACACAACTTGATAGGTCTCTAATGAATCGGCAAGCATAGCGAGAAACCTATACCGATCCCTATTATCCAGATAGATCATACGGCGCTCAATGCCCCGGCAGGTAATGTGGTAATAAGCGCCAGGAAATTGTATTCTCAAAGGCCGCGCCATGTCCCTATTATACTCATTCTCTTTCCAATGTCAATAGACATACAAAATGCAAAGATTTGACCCCATGTTACATAGGCCGATCATATACAGCAGCGACGACCCAGGGTATACCATTGGCATCGAGTGATAGCGCGGCATTGGTGTCGCATTCGGTTACTTCTTCCCAAACACCAAAATTGACGCCGCCATCGGTCGAAATACAGTAACGTATTCGATGCCCAAATTCATCATCGTCGGCTAATATGTGAAGCATGTTGTTTTGCCCCGCCGCTATCTTGCAGGTGGCATTGAACGCACTCATCTCTGAGTATGTCGATTGCGCGAGGACCCCGGACATGAACTCAATCGTATTTGACCATTCCGAATAATTGCTCTGGTTATCATAGGCCCGGACTCGGTAATTGTATTTATGCAGGAATGAAACCGTATCAATGTAGTTTGTAATATTAGCAAACGTATCTGCATAATATTCATTCCAATCGCCACCATCTACCTTCCTTGCAATCCAAAACATAGTCTCGATGAGTGAATTATCGGTCCATTGAAGCTTTACTGAAGTTGGCGTTGGCTGATTGATAATAGCCAAATTACTCGGAGCAGCCAATCCGGCCGTTGCATAGGCAGCATTGGAATAACTTGATGTAAATTCCTGCGCTTTGGCATATACCTGATAGCCATATCTAATACCAATTGTCACATTATCATCAGCATAGGTATGTATGTTTTGACCCACACTATCATAAAGTGCGAATGGTCCGCCGCCAACCCGGCGTTCGATGAGGAATTTAAGTTCGTTATGCGAATTATCTGACCAGGAAAGTCGAATGTTACCATTGGCCAGCGCAGTTGCTGCCAAATCAGTCGGACGATTGATAAGGTTGCGACCAATGATTGTGTATTGGCTCGGTATAACTGATGGATCAACAGGTACCCATTTGTTCACAGGAACCCAATTACCAGACACCCAGCGTGCATATAAGTAATAGAAACAGGTGGTGAGGTGCGCGCCATATGGATTAATATTCTGCCTCATCCAGTATCTTCCATCATTAGGTTGATCAGGTGAAAATCCGGTTAAACTCAGAAATCCCCACGGCGTTTCGGCATAATCAAGGAAATTGAGCATGATGTCGGCAACGACCATCTTACACATATAGTAACCAGCAGGTAAAATATAAGGAAGAATGGGGTAGGTAAAATTTCTATATACTGGATCATAGATTGTTAGTGAAACATTGCCACGTGATAACTCATAAGGTAATATTACATGTCGCACTGCTTCATAGGCATCGATAATGCCATAACCCGTGGTATCATCAACACCTGTTGGCGCAATGTCTTCAGCACTCAATTTCATTATCCATTCTAATTCGTAATTCTTTAAACCCGAATTTGCCCCGAGTAAGAGCCCAGCAAGCCCGGTGACATGGGGTGCAGCGGCCGATGTGCCGTAGGCACTTCTATATGAACCATGCCCATACCAGTGACCATCAAACCAAGTGGATTTAATTCCGTAGTAATAGCGGTCATCACCGGCGGGTGCCGAGACGTCAACCCAGGGCACCTCTATGAAATACGGGTATGGTTTGTCACGGACATTTTCTTCATCATATGCCGTCCCTGCCACATTGCACATCCAGGGTCCAAAGCTTTCAGGATACTCCCAATAATTATACCATTCCTTTACTGCCGCTACTGGTAAAACATTGCATTGATAAACCCAAAGAAAAGTTTGGTAGAGCAAGTCGCTCCAGGAAGGCAATGCCCAACTGCAGTTAATTACCCTACAACCTGCATTGACTGAATTTATTACTGCATTGATTGCCGCCGAGACATTGGTTCCAGCAATTCTTGTAGAATGAATTTTTGCATACCAGTCAACACCGGCAATACCCTTGTTATTGTTGGTCATTGCTCCGGCAATTCCCGCAACATAGGTGCCATGATAATTATCTGGGTGATTAGCTGGATTCAAGAACGGCTGTTCGCCGTCAAGTGTGACCCTGCCACGTAAGTCTGGATGGAGCGAGTCAACACCTGTATCAACAATGCCAAGTTTTATCGAACTGCTTCCTCTTGACAAATCCCAAGCTTTCATAACATTAATATCGTATTGTCCGCTCGGATCATTTAAATTCCATTGGAATTCATCAAAATAGGTATCATTCACATCGGTTATTCTAAACTCTATCGGCTGATTTTTTTCCACAGAAATGACATCGTCAAGAGTCTCCAGGTTCACAATTACTGAATCACGATTGATTTCAATGGCAAGTTTTAAGAGAAATAGCTGCGAAAAATCTAGTAACCGTGCTATTGTGCCATCTTCGGTAATTTTCATTGTATCAGCACGATTGAAATCAGGCACCACCCGGCTGATTTCTTGTATCTGGATTTCTTCGAAACAACTAATAACTTCTTGCGGTGCTATGACCTCCTGCAGACTTGCTGTGTCTTTGCCATTAGGCATCTGAATTGTCTCAGACTTGAATAAAATGAGAACTTCTTGCTCTACAGATGCCCAAAGACTTATAGGCAGTAAAACTACCCATAGTATTTTGATACCTTCTCTACTTTGCATTGTTCCCCCTTATTTTACTACAAAAGTTAATTGTCTTTTATTTGTGCCATCCGCATTCATCACCCATAACTGGCCATCGCCCTCTTCTTCACTGCCCCAGAAACTGTGTTTGCAATATGCTATCTTTGAACCATCCGGACTCCATACTGGATATCTTCCACCATCCTCAGTTACCTGTGTAAATCCTGTGCCATCACGTTTGATTACACAAATCTGCCAGTCCGAGAGAAGCGAATCAGTACGATACTCAAAAAGAATTTTATTGCCATCAGGAGAGAATGCGGGTGGCGAATTAATGGATGCAGGTGCATATGTTTCAGGAAGTGACAAACTATCAATAGTTGTGCCAGTAGTGTCAATAATTAGCAGGCACGATGCGTGTATGGCCGACACAAAGACTATTTCTGTGTCATTCGGAGCCCAGTCAGCATCGTACACAGCCTTTTTTATAAGCTTAAGGTTACTACCATCGCTATTTACAATCCATAGTCCCGCTGTATCAATCGGTGTTGTGGTTACAGAGAGTATTTTACTACCATCTGAATTATAGCGCGGTCCACCAAATATCCAAGGAAACTGAGTAAGACTTGTATCAGCAATATTAATTATACCTCCCGGAACAAGGATTTTACTGCCATCTGGATGCCAGTCAAATGTACTATGAATACTCTTTCGAAATAGTCTGAGATCGCTGCCATCAGGGTTAATAAACCATACACCTGCAGAATCGTCCTTTCCATCATACCGTTGATAGAACTCATCCCAGTATAAAGGAACCCACATAGAGGCGATGGTTGAACCATCAGGACTCCAAGCTATGGCACAGGCAACGACTATTGGCCAAGTAGGTTCAGGTTTTTCTGCTTCTGAACAATTCAACAGCAAGGCGAATATGAAGATTATCAAGATAAGAAATTTATGGATAATTGGATTCAATTTTTTGAATATCGCATTTTGATTCATGATTAAACAACCTCCCAAGCAATACAATGTTTTGATGCTTAATATACGCTTCATGTTTCCTCCTTTTCTAATCAACAAAGGTCAACTGACGCTGATTTGATCCATCAGCATCCATCACCCAGAGCTCGCCGTAGCCTGGATGGGTCATTGCCTGTTTAGTAGAATTGTATTTCACATAAACAATCTTTGTCCCATCCGGACTCCAGCATGGCTCAATCCCATCAATACATAAACGCTTGGGATTTGATCCGTCAACATCTATCACCCAAATCTCGAGTCTGAGTTTTTCTGTATCATCAATACAGAATAGAATTTTTGAACCATCAGGTGAACAGCTAATCCCACCCGCATGGTCTCCATACTCATATATTCTAATTTTATTAGAACCAATAGTGTCAGTTATCCAGATACCGGCAGAATTATTAACCCAGCCTAAAAATGCAATTTCATAATCAGGCAAGAAGTCGCCTATTTCTGCTGAATTCTCGCGATTTATAACTTTATTATTCAAACCATCCGCATCCATAAGACATAATCCACAAGAATCACTTGGTGCCTCAGTTCTGCCAAATAGAATCTTTTTGCCATCCGGGCTCCACTTGGGGCGGCGGTTCCAATAGTTATTGAATGTGAGCTGAGTTATGCTATCGCCATTTATTTTTGCCTTATAGATGTTATTCACGCCACCTGGACCCCCGATATATACTAACCATTCCCCATCAGGGTTGAAATCAGGAAAACTGAGAAATGGTGCAATACCAGCCATTTGGAAAGGTCTTTTGTTTGTACCGTCTGCATCTATCAGAAAGACGCCGGAAGAGTCCCACTTCTCAACAAAAGTATCGCCTTCCACCGTGATCCACGGCACATAACCAAAGGCAATAGTCTGACCATCAGGACTCCATGTTGGTCCCCAGCAGTGCTGGGTGAATCGTGGCAGAGTATCTATATCACCATAATTATCTCTCCCACATCTAGGGCTTGTAGCTACAATCGCCGTTATAACAACACTGATAAGTAATCCCTCCAGAAAAGTTCTCATTTTAATCATCGCTCCTCCTATTATTCTACTTACTCAAAAACATTTTCAAGAATCCAAATA
>JACUUY010000100.1 GCA_014859085.1 Caldifarciminota bacterium | reverse complement strand
CGTATGAAGTCTCTGATCAGTTGTCAAACGTTGCACTTACTCGTTGAATGTGGCTACCCTTATCACGTAGCAATTTTCTCCTTCCTTGGCGATTTATGAAGCCGTGTTGCTTTTTAGCCGGCTGATCGCAGCAGACGGCTGTTATCGATCAGAGATCTTCGTGGTCAACTGAGCGATTTTCCTGCCGTACTTCTGACAGGTCGCGATCGATTCCTTGTCCGGTTTGCCGACGCTGACCGGACCATAGTGCTGGATCTTGGCGTCACCGACGATGACCATGCCGTGGATGAGCATGGCCTGGAGAATGCTGAAGACCGTCGTTTCGCCGCCGCCAGCCATCATGCCGCACGATGCGAACGCGCCGCCGACCTTGCCGGCCAGCTTGCCGTGGTGCTTCACACTCTCATCGAAGAGCTTCTTCAGCTCGGCGGCCATTGAGCCGTAGTATGTGGGTGAGCCAAAGATCAGCCCGTCATAATCGAGCAATTCATCGAAGCTGACCTTCGTTATCGCCTTCACATCGCAGGCCACGTTCTCTTCTTTCACGCCTCGGGCGATCGCTTCAGCCATCATCTTGGTGTTACCGGTACGGCTGTAATAAGCGACAAGGATTTTCATACGACCTCCCTGAATACTTCAAATGCCTAAATGCCTAAAAACCTAAATGCCTAAAGAAGGGCCGTGCCTTGATTGCCCTGAGTTGCCTTCAATTAAGACGTCAAATGCCTAAATACGTAAATTCCAAAATGCCTAAACAAGAACAGTGCCCTGGTTGCCTTGTTGTGCCTCGAATTGCCCTGCAGTGCCTTGTGTTGCCGTCAATTGCCCTCAATTGCCCCGTAGTGCCTTGTCTTTCTTGAGCAGATATTTTTCGAGGAACAGCACCCGGATCTGCTGGTAGATATTGTAGTTCGATTTCTTGCCAAAGCCATGTCCCTCATCCTCGGCCAGCAGGTACCAGACATCGACCCCGTTCTTGCGGACCGCCTTCACGATCTGCTCGGCTTCAGAGAGCGGCACGCGGGGATCGTGCAGCCCCTGGACCACGAGCATCGGTTTCTTTATCTTGTGCGCATTGGTCAACGGCGAGATGCGCCGGAGGAATTCGCGCATCTGGGGGTCCCGCTCGTCGCCGTATTCCTCGCGCCGCACGTCCTGACGATACTCGCCGGTGTTTTCGAGAAAAGAGACGAAGTTGCTGATACCCCAACCATCGATCCCGCAGCAAAGCCGGTCGCTGTAGCGGACCATTGACGCGAGCGCCAGGTAGCCGCCGTACGAACCGCCGGTGATACCGACTCTGCGGCCGTCAAGCTGCGGCTGCTCCTCGACCCAGTCGAGCAGGCGGCCGATGTCCCGGACCGCGTCTTCCCTGTTGTAGCCGTCGTCGAGGGACATGAATTCACGGCCGTAGCCGGTCGAGCCGCGGAAGTTCGGCGCAATGACCGCAATGCCCAGTTCATTGAGGTAGAACTGGGCGCTCGTGGAAAAATAGGGCCTTGCCTGGACGGCTGGTCCGCCGTGGCAGTCGATGAGCACCGGATACGGCGGCTTGGATCTCTTCGGCTCGTAGTAATATGCCGGAATGGTCCGGGGCTTGCCATTGACGCTGTCGAACGTTTGGTAGCGGATGAGCCGGGGTGATACGAACGCCGTCGTGTCGAGGCCGCCGAGCTCGCTGTAGGTCCAACGGATGAATTTTCTGGAGTCAAGTTTGAACGTGTAGGCATCGGACGGCTGCGTGGCGCGGTTGATCGAGACCGCGAGCTCGTCGCCGCCCGGTTTGAACTTGAGATAGAAGATCTGGCCGTCGGGCATGGTGACGCGACTGAGGCCGCGCGTCGCCGTGTCCATGAGGTACAGCCGGCTGAACCCATCCTCGTTGCTCGTGAAGGCCAGGGTCCTGCCCGAGGGAGAGATCTCGACTTCTCCGATGTCCCAGGCGATCTGCCCGGTCAGCACGGTGAATTCTTTGTTCACGAGGTCGTAGTACAAGAGCCGCTTGTGGTCACTCTCCCAATCCGCGACGACGTAGATGCCCCTGGCGGACGGCGCCCAGCAGGCGGTTCCGTAGGCGATCCTTGCCGTGTCGTCGTGCAGCGGCGCCAGAGACCGGCCCGCGATGTCGAGAATGTAGTAGTAAGATTCATCTGATGATACGTATTTCTTGACCAGCACTCTGCGGTCGTCGGGCGAGAACTCCACTGGATACCAGTAGCCTCCCTCTTGCAGGACCGCGCGGAAATTCTTGCTGCCGCTCAGGTCGCCGAGATAGACGTCAAAATCGCGGCTGTTCCTCTTGTTACTGCGGAAGGCGAAACGATCGCCCTTGTTCGACCAGACGAGCGCGCTATGTTTCGATCGGCCGTCGCTGAGCTTCGTGTGGGTGCCGCGCGCGAGGTCGTAGACGTAGATCTGGTCGACTTCATTGCCGGCCGAATCCTTGGTGAAGAGGAACAGGTCCTGGCGCGGGTCAGGGCAGACAACGCATTCACCTACCGGTTCGGCGAAGAATGTCAGCTGCCGGCGCATGCCCTTTGGCGATTCGACGGCGTGGATCTGACTCGACTCACCAAATCTGGTTCGGATGAGCATGCCACCATCCCGGTGCAGCCAGTCAATGAATACTGCCGAGCGGACGCTCTGGTAAGGCTGCAAACGTTCGGCAACCGAAGCGGGTATGTCGGGTATATTCTCCAGCACCAGGTTGTCTTTTCGCTGGCGGGGGATATCGCTCCAGGCAGTGGTGGCGATGAGGATCAGGTATATCAATAGTTTTTTCATATTCGCGTGATCATCAGCACCGCGCTCAAGATCAGGCAGTAGATGCCGAAGAGGTAGAATCTCCGGTACACGGTGCGGCGCAGCACGGCCAGCGCGATCAGCCCGCTCGCGAAACTGAAGAGCATGCCGGTGAAGAGTGCCGGCAGGTTGGTGATGCCTGAGACGTTTTTCAGTTCGAGCAGGTTCGCGCCGAGGATCGCCGGTATCGACAGCAGGAATGAAAAACGGAACGCTCGCTCCGGATCAATGCGCGAATAAAGACCAGCCGAAATGGTCATTCCCGACCTCGATATGCCGGGGAGTATCGCGAACGCCTGCGCGATACCGATCACGATCGATGCGAGCCAGGTGACGGGCTGCTGTTTCCTTGGGGCGACGCCGGTCAATAGGACAAACCCGCCGGTTACGCCGAGCAGGACCGCGACCAGGCCCATGTTATTGAATGCATCATCCACAAGCGATCTCAGGAACATCCCGGCGATTACAATCGGGACCGTGCCGAGCGCGATCTTGCCGAGATACGCGAGGCTCGCGCGGTCGCCGGTGAATATTCCGCGCGCGAGTTCCTTGATCGGAATGAAGAAATAGACGATGATCGCGATGAGGGTTCCGAAGTGGAGGAAGACGGACAGGGTCATGGGTTCGGCGATCCCTAACCAGTTCTCGATGAGGGCAAGGTGTCCGGAACTGGAGACCGGCAGGAATTCGGTCAGCCCCTGCACAATACCCAGAATGATCGCTTCGATCATGAGACGATCATGGCGATGAGGCCGATGGCCATTCCCGCCTTCAATAGATTACTCAACAGGGGCAGGGATTCGCTCGAGGGATTCTTCAGCAGGCGCCACATAATGTAGAAGAGTAGCGGGTAGGCTGCGCACAGGATGATCACCATATAAGTGAGTTTCAGTATCCCGGTAATGTAGGGCAGGGGCAATGCGATGCACAGCAGTCCCAGGAACACGGCGCTGAGGTTGTAGGCGGCAGAAGGCCCGGCAACGATCGGTAGGGTCCGGGCGCCGGCCAGCCGGTCGCCGCTCATGTCGATCACGTCTTTGATCATCTCGCGCGGCAGGTGAATGAGCACGGCGAAGACGCCGGGTATGACCGATGCCGGGTTGGCCGCGACGATGCCGCCGAAAATGAAGCTCAGTCCGGCGATCAGAGCGACCGTGATATTGCCCGCCATCGTTTTCTTCAGGTAGACCGAATAGAATACGAGCAGGATGAGCGCCGCGATCACGACCAGAAAAGGGATGGTGCCGAGGAAGAACGAAGCCAGGGCTGAACCGGCCATGAACGCGAAGGCCATGAACCAGACGACATTCTTCCTGACCTTGCCCGAAGGGAGGGGGCGTGTTGGATCATTTATCCGGTCGATCTCGATATCCTTGATGTCGTTCACGAGATTGCCGAAGGCGCACACACCAAAGCCGATGAGCGCGGCAGCAATGAGGTTGCCCGAGAGGATGATATCCCTTCCGATCAGCGCCCCGACCAAAACCGACACGGCGGTGATGGCGCAGTTAGCCGGACGGATGACACGCACGTATGCCACGAAACATTCTACAAATATGGCGCGCAAAGTCAACAAATATTGACAGAAATAGATATATCCGTATAATTCATGATAAGATGAGCAGAATCATGGCGATCGATTATGGCCGGAAGAGGGTGGGCGTCGCGATCACCGATCCGTTACGCACGATCTGTCAACCCCTGTTGACGATAAAACCGAGATCGGTGGCCGATCTGATCGAACGCATTAAGTTCTTGGCCCGGGAAAACGATGTCGGCTTGATAATTGTCGGCAACCCGCTTTCGAACAGAGGCGAACCAACCCAGATGTCGCACGAAGTTGAGCGTTTTGTCAGAAGATTGAAGGGCCAGATCGATATCGCCGTCGAATTGTGGGACGAACGCTATCTCAGTAAATATGCCGTGAACCGGCTGAAGAGCTCAGGACTGAGCGCCGGAAAAGAGCTGGTCGACCGGGTCGCCGCATCGATCATGCTCGAGGAATATCTCGAGGCAAGACGGGTATGAAGATACGCTATCTGGGGTTCTTAGCGGTCATCGCACTGGCCGTGGTTTGGTGGCAGCCCCTCAACCTTAACCAGACCGAGGTGACGGTGCCGGGCAACGCGAGCGCCCGGGAGATCGCCCGGTCCCTGTGCGAGCAGCGCGTCGTGAGGAACGTCGATGAGTTCCTGCTCTGGTTGAGGATAATGGGCCAGGAAAGATATCTGAAGGCCGGCACTTATAAACTCCACAGATACAAGAACCCGCTCTATGTGATCGATCGCCTGACCGCGGGCGGCCGGTCTGAGGTGCTGGTCACGATACCCGAGGGGTCGACCATCCATGAAACCGCCCGGGTCCTGGCCGATCATGGGCTGGTCGATTATGACCGCTTCACCGGGCTGTGCCGTGACCGCAGTTTCATCGCCGGTTGCGCGGTGCGTGCCTCTTCGCTGGAGGGTTATCTCTTCCCCGACACGTATTCTTTCAGCGGCATGCAACAGGAAGAATCGATCATTACGACGATGGTGCAAAATTTCTGGCGCCGCGCGGCAAACCTGGGATTAGAGAACAGTGATTCCCTGCCGCAGATCATGATCCTGGCATCGATCGTGGAAAAGGAGGCAAAGCTTGAGGACGAGCGGCCGGTCATCGCCCGGGTCTTTGTCAACCGGCTGCGGGCGAAGCGCCCGCTGGAATCCTGCGCGACGATCTTCTATGCCATGAAGACCGAGGAAACCTTTACGCCGAACCACCGGCTCACGGACCGCGATCTCAGGATCGACTCGCCGTACAATACGTACCTCCACCTCGGGCTCCCGCCCGGGCCGATATGCTCGCCCGGCGAGAGTTCGATACGCGCCGCGATGGCGCCGGCCGATGTTGATTATCTTTACTTTGTCGCCAAGGGCGACGGCAGGCATTACTTCTCGCGCACCTTCCAGGAGCACGTTGCGGCAAAGGACCGGTACCAGTGAACGACAAGAGCACGCAGGACAACGTCATTCGCGAGACGCCGTATTACGAAAGGCTGCAGTCCACGTACCGCGACCACGTAAACTTCACCCGTTACTTCGCGATCCTCAAGAGGATCGCGCGGCGCGATCCGTTCATCGAGAAGCTTGAGAAGAACCAGGGCAAGGAATTGGTCTACTTGGGCCGCCGGATATTCACCCTGCAGGATGAATTTGTTACGAACTATCTGAAATTCCTGGACGACGAATCGAACGTCGATCAGTGGGAGCGGTTCTTTGAGAGGTACAGCAAGCACATATTCGACATATACCAGGAATTCGTCGGCGATGTGAGCGCCAACATCGCGATATTCGAGATCGCGAACCGCAAACTGCTGCGGGATATAATAACGACAAAAGTCATCGCTGAGCCGCTCGAGAGGAAGATATTGATCTCGGAAAGATTCGGTGCGGTGATCAACCAGTTATTCAATTACATAAGGAATTCCCTGACCCGGCGCACGGTGGTCGTCGATAACATAATCGTCGATTCCTACGAGAACATTCCATTCGTTCCCAATGCCGGTCACGTGGAAACGCTACGGATCATGGCGCCCAGTTTCCTGAGGAGGGGTCTGCCCGAGCCCGTATTCACGGCAATAATGAAGGGGCTGGTGCGTCTTTACTACACGGACGAGATGAAGAAGATCCTCGATGTGATCAATGTTCTGCCGTCCTTGAGCCGGAAATCGCTCAGCCGCGTATTCAGAGCGCGCTTTTTCTTCCCCGAGAACGAATCACTCGACCTCATCGTGGATGCGCTTCAGGTGCGCGGCCGGAAGTTGCTGAGCGACATCTCGGCAAAGAAACGGGGTATCACGGAAAGCATGCAGAATATCCGGAGGAAGATCGCCGAGACGACGAATATCATGAGTGACAGCCTGATAAATCTCGCCGAGGATTTCTCGACCGAGGAGGCCATTGAGAACATGGTGAAACGGTTGCACCGGACGGTCATCGGCAATGCGTATGACCTCAAGATCCTGAAATGGGAGTATCAGGAGTGCCTCGAGAAAGAGAATAATGTGAAGGAAGCAATGGGCTACACACCTGCCCATATCGCCGGTTTTATCACCAGAAATGAATGGGACCCGTATATCATGCTGGTGCTCCACCGGAGCGGAAAGGTCGATGACGGACAACTTCAATTCGTCATCCGGGAAGCGGTTAACGATATCAGGAACGACACGGCGTCGCAGCAAACAATGAATCAGTACCGGATGCCGGCCCTGCTCAGTCAGAAGTATGATTGCAGCCAGATAATGCTCAAGTATGAAAGGATCATCAATGAGATAATCGCGCCGCTCGTGAAGTGCATCATGCTCGAGGAACTGGTCGATTATTACCCGAGACTGTCCGACATAACAACTACCGAGGGCATCAGGTTCCTGGGCGAGGAAGCGCTTGCCGCGCGGGTTTCGATAATCGAGAAGGACGTCGATATCACGCCGGCTGAAATGCCGCCCCCGGATGCCGGCACTACGCGTTACAGGAACATGGTCTCGGTGTTGGTCTATGATATACGCGGTTCGACCTTCATGGGTGCCAAGCTGAAGAACGCCGAGAAAGAGAGCGCGATCAGGAGCCTGTTTCAGGAATCGATGCTCTACGTGGCCGAGAAGTACGGCGGCATTCCGGTCAAGGACACGGGTGATGGCGGTGTCATATTCTTCGCAAAGAATCACTACGACATCAAGGCCGAGAAGACACTGCATCCGGAACCGGGCAATATGCTTCCGGCCGTGCGGTGCGCGATCGAAATGGTCCAGGAGGCCAAGCTCTTTGTCCAGCGGAACATCCATCGGTATCACGATTGGTTCCGGGAAGCAGAAGAGCGCGAAATAGACTTCGAGGGCGCCACCTATGCCAGATTGCCGCCTTCTTACCAGTCGATATTTCAGGTGGGAATAGGCATTGCTTCCGGGCACTACCCGCGCGAAGTGTACCTGGAGAAGAATGCATTCGGTGAGAATGACCTCACGGGCATGCTCGTGAGGGAAGCCAATCTCTACTCCACGGTCAAGGTCAAGGGCAAGTCGACGGTCATCTGTGACGACGCCACCATCTACAACACTCTGCTGAACATCGACCGGTTTTCCTTCCTCAGCGATGCGGGTCTGCGTATCGATCCGGTCCAGTTGAATATCCAGCAGGGCTTGGAGTACTGGATCAGGCAGCGCACGACGCGCAAGGGATTCATCCTGGATCTCCACAAGATCTTCGTCGCCCAGTTCGGCCGGGAGATGGCGGACTCCGAGAGATTGAAGATCGTCCTCGATGACAGTGACATCGTGATCGACGAGAGCAGCGATATCCGGCTCGAAAAAGCCGAGCGGACGAAACTACTCTTTGAAGTGTACGCCGAGGCCACCAGATGACCAAGCACAGGGTGAGTGCCATCCAGGGGTACCTCGAAGAGCAGTCCAACTACTTCG
>JACUUY010000099.1 GCA_014859085.1 Caldifarciminota bacterium | reverse complement strand
GACGCAGGGCGTGGGCGAACAGGCTGCCGCGCAGATGCTCGAGGATGCGCGGGCGCTCGAGGCGGCCGGTTGTTTTTCGATCGTCCTTGAAAAAATACCGCGCGAACTGGCGCGGACGATAACCACGGCGGTCAAGGTCCCGACGATCGGCATCGGCGCCGGTCAATACTGTGACGGTCAGGTGCTGGTACTGCACGATATGCTGGGGCTTTACGAGGATTTCACGCCGAAGTTTGTCAAACGGTATGCCAATCTTGCCGATCTGATGCGCCGCGCCGTTGAGCAATACCGAGATGAGGTCCTGAAGGGCACCTTTCCGGACGCAGAGCATTCATTTGATTAACGAACGATATCAGAGTTACTCTCAGAAGGGCAGTCAGCAGTGACGATAGCCGGTTTGTTATGCACCGGTTTGCTCTTTGGAGCGGATTTCGTGATCTGTACGGTCGATGATTTTCAGGACTACCCGGCGGTGGAGTATGCGGACGGGCAATATTATGTGTTCTGGACCGACCGGAGGTTCTATTCTCTGAACGAGCGCTTCGCAATATACGGTGCGCGCGTGAGCCAGGACGGGCACGTCATAGACCAGAACGGCAAACTCATCTTCTGCGACAGCACGGCTGAGGCGGTCGGTGTTGCCTATGACATGTCTAATTTCTTCGTCGTGGCGCGCAACCACTGCTGAAGTCACGGCGACATCATCGGAGTGCGGGTCACTCCTTCCTGCGATACCCTGAACTCGGTCGTCATCTGTGATAAACCTTTTATCCAGATGGATCCGGCGGTCGTGTTCAACGGCACCAAGCACATCGTCGTCTGGTCCGACGCACGATTCACCGGCGCTTATTACTGGCTTGTGGCTTCCTGTGTCAGCACGGACGGCGTCGTGCTTGATACAGGTTACTGCATTGGCGCGCAGCAGATGCGCAGCGAGTTGAGCCCGGATATCGCATTCGATAGCGAACGCGCACGGTGTTTCGTTGTCTGGTACAATTTCGATCCGCCGTTCGGCGTCTACGGCCGGCTGCTGGATGAAACCGGCCAGCCCATGGACACGGCGGTCACGGTGGCCGTGACCATCGCCGGGTTCAACGTGAACCCGAGCGTCGTTTTCGCCGGCGGTCAGTACTTCGTCGTGTGGGCCGATGTCCGGCCGGGGTCCAGCGATCTCGATATATACGGGCAATTCGTCTCAATCAGCGGCCAGCCGGCCCGTGCGCGGCTGTTGATCGCGACCGGACCGAACAATCAGATGTATCCCGAAGTCGCCTATGATGGGAGCGCTTTGCTCGTGATATGGCGCGAAGAGACGATGGCGATCTTCGGTCAGAGGATAAGCGCATCCGGCACCATGCTCGGCGGCAACTTCCCGGTCTCGGACACCATGCCTTACTACCGCTACAATGCCGGGGTCGCTGCTTCACCGGCGAACTTCCTCGTTGCCTGGAGCGAGATACGTGATGGGGAAACCGACATAGTCGGTAACGTCGATGTTGCGGCGCTGGTCCAGGAGCAGTCCGTGGACCGGACAGAACGGCGCGGCGCAACGGTATTCCGCGGCGATCTCGTACTACCCGGCGCGGGCGACTACGGCGTCTATGATGTGAGCGGGCGCGGGGTCACGGGCCGGCCAATCGCGGGTGGAATATACTTCATCACGTTGGGCGACCGGATCGTCCAGAAGATGATCAAGGTCAAATAGCCGGACATTGACATTTCTTTCAATTGTCCTATAATTCCTCATGGCCGACTATTCAGAGAAACATGCGCGGTCCGGGCTCAGGGACAAGTTGCCCAGGTTGGACGTAATTGCCAACCAGTTCAAGGGTTACAGGATCTCGATCGTCATCCCCGAATACAGCTCGCTGTGCCCCCGTAGCGGCATGCCCGACAACGGAACCGTCACCATTGAGTACGAACCGGCCGGCCATTTCGTTGAACTCAAGTCACTGAAATACTACATTCTCGGCTATCGCAATCTGGGCATTTTCTACGAGAATGCAGTCAACCGTATTCTGAAAGATTTCGTGAGGGCCGTTAAGCCTCGTTGGGCCCTGGTTCGCGGCGAATTCAAACCGCGCGGCGGTATCAACTCGACGGTCGAAGCGAAGTACGGCAGGGTGCCGGGCCGTGAAACGCGTCTCCAGCGCCATTGACAAATAAAGAATCTCGATTATAATCGGCCATGGATCAGGAGACGAGAAGGCTGTATAGTGACGCGCTCGCACTCTACGAAGCCGGAAAGATAAATGAGTCCATAGAAGTATTGAAGCAGGTCGTGCGCAATTATCCCCAGTACCCGGATGTCCACAACGCACTCGGTCTTGTTTATTCGCTCGCCGGCAACCATGTGGAGGCGGTGAAATACTTCAAGAAAGCGACCGAACTCAATCCCAGATACATTGAAGCATTCGTCAACCTGGCCATTGTCTACAATGAACAGTGCCAGTTCGAAGATGCAATAAGGTCGTTCGAGCGGGCGGCAACACTGGAGACCCTGGAAAAAGGTTTTTCGCCGAAGCTCAAAGCCGAACTGGCGCAAACCTACCGGCAATTGGGTGATACTTATTACGAACTGCAGGACTATGAGAACGCTCGCGAAGAGTACGAAAAAGCGACCCGTCTGGCACCGACTTTCCCGGATATGAAACTGAAGCTTGCCAAGGCGTACCTTCAGCTCGAAAGATACCAGGATACGGAGACGCTGTTGCTCGATATCCTGGCCCAGAACGCGAACTATTTGGAAGCGAAGACCACGCTTGGCCTGTGCTTCTATCGCCAGCAGAGATTCGCCGAGGCCAAGAAAGAGTGGCAGCAGGTGTTGGTAATGGACCCCCAGAGCATAAAAGCCAGGTCTTATTTGCACATGTTGAGGGAGAGACACAATGGTTAGGAAATGGAAAAAGGCCGAGCTGAAACAATACGAGAAGCTGCTGATCAACGAGCGGGAGAGGATACTGCGTGAATTAGAATATGAGAGTGACCAGATCGCAAGGACCCAGCTGGAAACATCAGGCGACCTTGCAGCATACTCCAATCACATGGCCGACCAGGGGACTGAGACCGAGCGCCGGGAGTTAACATCCCAGATCATTTCTTCAAGACGCGACACTCTGTTTGAAGTCAACCACGCCTTGAGAAAGATCACGCGGGGCAATTACGGCGTATGCGAGCAGTGTGAGAAGCCGATACCCAAGCGAAGGTTGAAGTTCCTGCCCCACGCAAGGCTTTGCATCACCTGCTCGAACAAATCGCACTGACAACGCGCCGCATTCTTTGATGATCCACAAGAAAAACATACAACCCCTTCTGTTCTCGGTTCTGCTGGCGCTTTTTCTGGATCAGATCACAAAACTCTACGCCGTTAATTTCCTGAAACCCTTGGATCCGCCGGCGCAGCTCATCGGCTCATTCGTGCGCCTGAAGCTCACTTTCAATCCCTATGGTGTGTTCGGCATATCCTTCGGTCCGAGCGAACTGAATTACGTTTTTTCGTTGATCGGCATTCTGGTTCTTGTCTACGTCGGCCTGACCCTCAAGGACCGGACAGGCCTGATCGTATTCGGCCTGCTCATCGGCGGCGCGATCGGCAATGTCCTTGATCGCGTGCGTTTCGGCTATGTGATCGATTTCATTGACATGGGGATCGGCAACCTGCGGTGGTTCACATACAACCTCGCCGATGCGTTTCTCACGGTCGGCGCCGTATTCTTTCTGACACGCGAAATCTTATTCAGGAAAAAAACGTAGAGGTCTTCACCGACCGTCGGTCAGGAACCGGTAGATCTCCATCCGCCCCAGTATCGACTTCACGTAGTTCCGCGTCTCATCGTAAGGTATCAATTCGATAAACAGACCCAGTTCCGAATCCGGGTCGTTCCTCATCCACCTCCTCACGCGTACCGGTCCCGCGTTGTAGGCGGCGAGCGAAAGGGGGATCGAATTGAATTCGCTCATCATTTTCGTGAAGTAATGGGTCCCGAACCGGATCGACATGGCCGGGTCCGTATACGCGTAGCCGGTGACGCCCAGCTCGCTGGCGATCGTCTTCGCGGTTGACGGTATTATCTGCATCAGTCCCTTTGCGTTCGCCGGCGAGACGGCGACCGGATCGAAGAGGCTCTCCTGCCATATCATGGCCAGGGCAAGGCTCAGGTCCGGATAGTTCTCGAGGATGCTTAGGGCATAACGTACCGGGTACTGGAGCTTCAGCAACTCGTGCGGGAGCCGGTAGATACTGCGCTCGGCCGCAGGCCGTTTCACCTCGAGCGCGTACCGGATCGATTGCTTGTCCGCGCCGTGCCGGGCACAGAATTTGCTCAGGGCGATCAGCTCCTGCGCGTTGTCGGTATTGATCATTTTCAGCTCGGCCGCTCCGTGCTCGTCCTCGCCCAGTGAGAAGTATTCGGCGGCGTGCTTCATATGCAGCGAATCCTGGGGCGTGAACAAGATCAGGGTGTCGCTAAACTGGCTGGTCCAGAGATCGATCGGGAGCGTATCGAGAAAGATGTCAGACCCGTGATTGACCAATGCGTAGTATGACAGCGGGAATTTCCGCGGCAGGTACTCGGCCAGGTGTCCGGGCGGTTCGCTGAGGCGTTCAAGCGTTCGGATCCGCCAGTAGATGAATTCCGGTTCGTCATGACTGCCCAGGATCGCCAGGGCCCGGTTGAGATCCCCCACTTTCAGCATCTGCATGGCGGCGCGGAATCTCGTGTTCCGTTCGTTGATCTTCAGGAATGTCTCGGCCGCGCGCAGCGTATCGCCTATATCCTCGAGCAGGAATGCTTTGCGTTTTTGTCCGCGCACCGCATATTGCGATCCGCGGTGGAGGTCGTGGAGAGAGTCGTAGACACTGATCGCACGGGCATGCGCTCCCTTCGTTTCGTAGATCCGGCCGCGGTAGTAGTAGGCGGCGGGTAAAGAAGATCTGCCGAGATACTGCAGCGAACTGTCGGGATTGCTCGTCTCATAGTAGATACGCCCCAGATAGTAGTAAACATTATCGTCCATCAGGGCGCGCTTCAGATGCTTTAAGGCTTTTGAATACTGATTATGGTAGTAAAGAACGCGTCCGTATGACGTGTTTTCGCTTTTTGTCGCGGGCGTGACGAAACGCAGGGCTTCGTTAGCCCCGCGCGATCTCGGGTAATTGTGAATGAGATTCCATGCCGTCAGTTTGAGGTCTTGATCCGCCTTCTTCTTCTCGTGCATTATGAGTTTCACGTATTCGGCCGTGGCCGGGTCCTTCAGTCGTTTGAGCCATGTCCAGAGCACGTCAAGATCGGACAACCCGAGCAGCACCTCAAGGAGGATCTCCTGATATTCGCCGAACAGGTAATCCGGCATGGAATCGACCGTGAAGAGCGTTGCCAGTGCACCTTCGTAGTTATTCTGCTGCTGGTAGACTCTTGCCAGCTTGAGCAGTCGGTACGCTTGAGGCCCGGCAGCAACGGACAGGGACCGGACGGCCTCGTCGAGGTTGCCCAGATTCGCGAACGCGATGCCCCGGAGCATTTCGGAGTCGGTACTGAGGGTTAGGTCATGCCACCGGCCGCTCTTGAGCAGTATCAGGTCGCGCCGCTGTGGCGAGACCGGCACCTGCGCGCCCAGGCTGTCGAGCAGCTTGGCGGCGCGCGCGTACTCGCGCTGGTCAAGGTAGATCTCCAGGAGCAGTTTATTGCGCTCGCTCGAGTACTCCTGGCTTACGACATGATCGTTGAGCAAATGGTAGGCACGCACTGGATCGTCGCGATAGATCGCCGCCGCATCTGTCAGGTATGCCAGTTCCGGGATCGGTTGCACTCCGGGCCGCGGGCATGAGGCGGCGAGCAATATCGTGACCAGGGCCGCGCATTTCATATCATGATTGTAGCCGGCACTGCTAAATCGTCAAGAGATATGAGGGAGATGAATTCCTTTCTTGCTGACGGGCGGTGATCAGTACTCGTGGAGGTCGCCGGCTTTGAAGAAGAAATCTATTTCGCGCTGCGGGTTTTCATCGGGTGCCGAGGCGTGGACGACATTCTCGCCGACCGATGTACCGTAAAGGTTGCGCACGGTATTCGGGGCGGCTTTTTTCGGGTCGGTGGCGCCGACGACCTCGCGCAGCCTGGCCGGTGCGCTGTCTGCTTTGAGGCAGGCAACGACGACCGGTCCTGAGGAAATGAAATCCACGAGCCAGTTATAGAAATCCTTGCCTTTGTGGATCTCGTAGAATTTGCCGCCCTGCTCCTTATTCAGCCAGAGCATCTTCATGCCGATGATCTTGAACCCTGCGTCCATTACCTGTTTCAGGATATTACCGGTCAGGTTCTTCCGCACGGCATCGGGTTTGATGATCAGAAGAGTTTTTTCCATGAAAGCAGTATAGCCGGAATCGAATGCTTGTCAATTCAATCGGCCTTCGACGCACGATGCACGGGTCTGCGGTAATGTTTGACAAGAAGTCCGGTTGAAGTTATAATGGTACATGCATGCCAAGCGCGCGGTATACGTGCTGTGCCTATCCCTGTGTGTTTTCTGCGGCCGGACCGAGAAGGTCACGGAAGTGATCGACGGCGACACGTTCCGGACCGGTCGGGGGAATACGGTGCGCCTGCTGGGTATTAACGCTCCCGAGATTGGCGAGCCGGGCGCCGACATGGCAAAGCACGCGCTGGCCGGCATGGTGCTGGACCGGCACGTCCGCCTGGAGCGGGATCAGACCGACGAGGACGATTACGGCCGGCTGCTCCGGTACGTGTTCGTCGATGGTCTTAACGTGAACGAGGAGATGGTGAGACTGGGTTACGTCGAGCTGCGGTTCTATCCGCCCGACACGTTTTATCTCGAGGCGCTGCGGGAGGCGGAACAGACCGCGATCCGCAACCGCCAGGGATTGTGGGCCTTCCCGGTATTCCAGCCCCCGGACACGGCGGGCACGGTTCTCATCCGGGTTCTGGACCAGCCCGCGGGTATCGGCGTTATCACTTGGCAGGAGGCGGACCAGTACTACAATCAGACCAAGGTAGTCAAAGGCAGGATCGTCGCATCGAACAACACGGGTAAGGTCTGTTTCCTGAACTTCCACGAGGACTGGCGCCGTTCGTTCACCGCCGTCATCTTTGCCAGCGACTTCAAGAAGTTCCCGCCGCATCCCGAGAATTACTACCTCAACCGGGTGGTGCGTGTGCGCGGGCTGGTCAAGGAATACCGGGGCAAACCCGAGATCATTCTCAAGAGTCCGGCCCAAATCGAGATTATCGAGTAGGGGACTGGCTCCGTAAGGTCCCTGTCCCCGTGTTATTGTCATTGCGCCTGTCCGCCTCAGGTGGAAGCCCCGCCAAAGGCGGACGAAGCAATCTCCCGCATTGCGGGACAATCTCGGTCCATGAAGAAGAGAGTCCCTTTTCAGATTGCTTCGTCGTCCCGCGACTGTGCTCGGGATTCCTCGCAATGACGAGTGTAGAGTGTAGGGCAAGGCTTTAGCCTTGCATGAAACTTCGTCGTCCCTTGACTGTGCTCGGGACTTCTTGTGATGACGAGTGTAGAGTGTAGGGCAAGGCTTTAGCCTTGTCCCTCGACTGTGCTCGGGACTCCTCGCAATGACGGGTGTAGAGTGTAGGGCAAGGCTTTAGCCTTGTCCCTCGACTGCGCTCGGGACTTTTCGTCCTGCGACTGCGTTCGGCTATTATTGCAGCAATATCACCTTCCCGATCTTTGTATACCCTTCGGCCTCGAGCCGCACAAAGTATACCCCGGCCGCAAGCTGGGCGACACTTATCGAGTGTTCATTGACCCCAAGCACGGCCGGCCCATCAAAGACCTCACGCACAAACCGGCCCATGACATCGTAGATGCCAATCCTTACCCGCCGCGCATCGGGCGAGGTGAACCTGATCCCTATGGTCCCTCTGGCCGGATTCTGAAGTATCTTTTCAAAAGCAAAAGGCATGGCCAGTTGAACATCAGCACCCTGCGGCCCGCCGGAATGCGGGAAAGCATCAGGCATGGTGATCACCTTGCGCACCAGATAGTAATCGTTGCCCGACTGCTCAGTCCAGACGGCAAGGAGTCTGTAGTCGATGCCCTCGTAGAACGCCACCCCCTGAGGATAATTGGAAAGATCGTCCGTATTCGAAAGATTGACCGGCCTCGTCCACTCACCACCGGCCCGCCGCGCATACCAGATATCACCCTCATACCGCCACAAAACCACATCCCCGGCCGCAAGATAACTATAACCCTCAACTCCATTACCCGGCCAATCAATATTCGTCGTAA